>NZ_PNOR01000013.1 GCF_002869765.1 Deinococcus planocerae
TCAATCGGCTCAAGGATTTTCGGGCCATCGCCACCCGATACGAGAAGCGCGGACACCAGTTTTTAGCCGGTGTCCACGTCGCTTGCATCCTCCTCTGGCTCTGAAATTTCAGCCAGACAGACCCTAGCGCCCCATCTCCCCGCCGGGGTCCGCCGCGTACGCCTCCCGGTACGCCTGCTGGAGGTGCGGCAGCCCCGGCGCGAGGGCCAGGGCCCGCAGCAGGCCGCCCCCGATGCGCATCCGCCCCGACGCCATCGCCGCGACCGGGTTCAGCTCGCCCATCCAGAAGGCGTGCGCGGTGTCGCCGTCCATCTGAAAGGTGAGGTCGGCGGGCCCGGCGGCGTCCTCCCCGAAGGTGACGTGGGCCTCCTGACCGTCGCGGCCATCCACCCGGGCGCGCAGGTCGGGAGCCGTGAGCACAAAGGCCAGGGCGAGGCGCTGGCGCAGGATCAGGCCCGCCTCCGGGGCCGCGTACCCCTGCCTGAGCACCCGGTCGAGGAGGGCCTGGAGGTGCGCGGCGTCGCGGTAGGGGCTCATGGGGGCAGTATCTCCGGGCCCAGGGGGCGGAGCTTTGTGTCCTGCGTCCCAGTGCCCTGCCGCCCCGGGTGAGGATGGTACGCCCCTGTACACATCGGCGCCCCGGGCGGGGGTCTGATGGCCGGGCAAGACCAGTTCAAAGGAGGTAGGGCATGAATCAGCAGCTTCAACAGACCTTGCAGGCTCTTCAGGGCGGAATCACGGACGTGGACCCCAGCGCCGCCGCGAGCGTCGTGACGGACTGGCACCAGACCCTGAGTGGGGTTCCGGGCGCCGAGACCTTGGTGGACCAACTCGCCGAACTGCAAGGCGCCCTGTCCTCGGGTGACCTGGAGCAGGCCGCCAGTCTGCTGCCGGGCCTGGGCCGCGAGACCGAGCGGCTCGTGGACGTCGCCCCCGCCGAGGACCAGGACGGCCTGCGCCAGCTCGCCTCCGCGCTTCAGGGCTGAGCCCTCCTCCCCCCCCGCCCCCGCCCGGTTCACCCCCGGCGGGGGCTTCTCGCTGCCGGGCCGCCCTACCCTGCTGGGCGTGCCTCCCGCCGACCTCACCTTCACCCACGAGCCCATGTCCGTCCTCCTGCCCGCCGTGCGCGCGGCCCTCTCGGAGCGGGGAGAGGTCGCGCTGACCGTGCCCGACCCGGACGCGGGCGTGGGCCGGTACGCGGGGGAGACGACGCCGTACGGTCTGCACCGTCCCTGGCAGGTCTGGGCCGACCTCGCCGATCTCCTCGGCGCGCACCTGCTCACCCCCGACCGGGCGGGGGAGGGGCGGGTCCGGGTGCGGCTGAGGACCTACGCCAGCGTGCCCGCCCCCGACGCGGGGGGCTACGGCGCGGGCGGCGAGTGGGCGCGGGTGGACAAGCTCGAAGACCCCGTGTTCCTCTTCACGCTGGTGGAAGCCCTGCGGCGGGTCAATCCATCGGACGGCGGACGGGTGCTCGCCCTCGGGGTGAACGGGGGGCGGGAGCTGGACGCGCTGCCCCTCGCCTTCCCGGGGCGGAGCCTCGACGTGCTCGGGGTGGACCTCGACGAGACGGCCCTCGCGCTCGCCCGCGTCCTGCATCCTGGCGCGACCTTCCGGACGCTCGACGTGAACACGCTTCCCGACCCCGCCCAGCACCGTCCGGAACTGGGCCGCTTCGACCTCGTGCTGGCGCTGAGTCTGCTCCAGAGTCCGGGGGTGGGACTGGAGAACGTGCTGCGGGCCCTGCGCCGGGAACACCTGACGCCTACCGGGGGCCTGGTCCTCGGCTTCCCGAATGCCCGTTACCGGGACGGCTTCCTCAGCTACGGCGCCCGCACGCGCAACTTCACCCGGCCCGACCTCAGCCTCCTCCTCGCCGATGTGGCCGCCGCCCGGCGCCAGCTTCAGAAACACGGCTTCAAGGTCTTCGTGACCGGGAAGTACGAACTTCTCGTGACGGCGATCCCGGCGGGCATGCCGACGCCGCGCGGGCTGGAACTTTAGGAGGGCAAAGAGAGAAGGGCGGCCCTGGCCCCACCCGGAACCCGTGCCGCCCCGCGACTTTCTGTGCCGCCTACTCGGTGTCGCTCGGCCCCGGCAGGCCGCCCCCGCCCGCTCCCGTGAGGCCCTGGAGGTTCTGCTCGAGCTCTTCGAGCTTCTGCTCGGAGTCCACCCCGCCCTCCAGCCCGTTCGCGTTCATGTCGCCGGAGGCACCCTGCATCCCCTCGTCGATGGTGTCTTGCAGGTCGATGTCGCTGGGGTCGTTGAGCTCCCGGCTCTTGTAGTCGGTCATGCCGTCCATGCTCCCGGCCCTTCGTGAGCCCGGCGGGGGCGGCGGCCCAAGCCGCCTTTACCCAAGGGAAGAGGCCCCCACCGGGAGCCTCGGCGCCGACCGTTTCCCTACCTCCGGCTGCCCACCGCGAGCAGCGCCCCGAAGAGGGCGAGGTTCTTCATGAAGTGGGTCTGCTGGTGAAACCGCTCCGCGCCGCTCTTGTCCCAGAAGGGGTGGCCGATCACGGTGGTGGGAATCAGGCTGGCGGCGAGGGCCGTGCTCGCGGCGCGGGGGGTGATGCCCAGGGCGAGGAGGGCGCCCGCGCCGAGCATGACGGCGCTGTTGGCCTTGACGGCGAGTTCGGGCTGGGGAATCTCGGCGCCCCGGGCCGCGCGCACGATGGGGCCGGGGTTTTGCAAGTGGTCCAGGCCGTTTTTGATGAAGATGCTCGCCAGCAGCGCCCGTCCGATGAATCCAGTCACACCCATGCCCCATCCTCCTTTGGTCTCGCGCGGAGTCTAGCGCACCCCGGTCCCGGGGGCCCGGAACAGCGAACTCACAACTGCCGGTGCAACTCGCGCAGGAGCCCCCCGACCGCCTCCACCCCGGCCCTCAGCAGCCGCACGTACTCCTCGGACGTGATCGGCCCCTCCTCCGCCCCGCCCTGCGCCTCGATCAACAGCCCCGCGTCGGTGGCGACCACGTTCAGGTCGGCGCGGGCCACCTTGTCCTCGGCGTAGTCGAGGTCCACCCGCAACTCCTCCCCGACCAGGCCCACGCTCGCCGCCCCGACGACGTGGGTGAGCGGCCACTCGGACAGCTTGCCGGAGTGGATCAGCCGGTCGGCGAGGTCGTGCAGCGCCGCGTACCCGGCGAGCACGCTGGCGACCCGGGTGCCGCCGTCGGCCACGAGCACGTCGCAGTCCACGTAAAGGGTCTGACCCCGGAAGTGCCGCAGGTCCACCGAGGCGCGCAGGGCCCGCCCGAGCAGCCGCTGAATCTCGTGCCGCCGCCCGTTCTGGAGGTTGCGCTCGCGGGCCTGACGGTCGGTGGTCGCGCGCGGCAGCATGGCGTACTCGGCGGTCAGCCAGCCTTCTTTCTTGCCGCGCATGTGCGGGGCGGGTTTGTCGTCCACGCTGACGGTGGCGAGAATCTCGGTCCGGCCCAGTTTGAGGTGGGCGCTGCCGGGGGCGTGCGGGTTCACCCCGCGCTCGACGCTCAGCGGGCGGGGGGTCAGGGCGTCACGGCCCACGCGGGCGGGAAGGGCCAGGGTCAAGTGCTCACCTGCATCACCCGGCTATTGTGCCCGCCTTCGCCCGTCAGCGTGGTGATCACGGCCCGCGCCCGCTCCGGGTTCCCCGTCACGAGGTAGGTGACGCTCCCGGCCCGCGTCCCCTCCCGCCGCAAGCCGGAGCCGCACAGCACGTTGCGGGTGTGCCGCGCGACCGCCGCCCCGCTGTCCACCAGGGCGAAGGTGTCCCCGAACTCCGCCCGGATGCTGCCCGCCAGAAAGGGGTAATGGGTGCAGCCCAGGACGAGCTGATCGGCCCCGGCGTCCCGCAGCGGGGTCAGGACCTCCCGCAGCACCGCCCGCACCTCGCCGCTCTGCGCCCGACCCGATTCCACCAGCGGCACGAGGTCGGCGCTCACAGCGGTCAGGACCCGCACCCCGGCGGGCTCGGCCCACTGCCGGATCACGCCTTGCAGCAGCGAGCCCCGCAGGGTGCCGGGGGTCGCCAGCACGCCCACCACGCCCGACTGTGTGGCCGCGACCGCGGGCTTGACGGCGGGCACGAGGCCGATCACCGGGAAGGGCCCCTCGCCCGACCCGTACCGCTCCCGCAGGTGCGTCAGGCTGAAGGCCGAGGCCGTGTTGCACGCGACGACGACGCCCTTGGCGCCCCGTTCGTGCAGCGCCGCCACCGCCCGCGCCGTGAGGTCGCGGATGTCCTCGTCCGTCCGCTCGCCGTAGGGCACATGTTCGGTGTCCGCGAGGTACAGGAAGTCCTCGCCCGGCAGCGCCCGCCGCAACTCGGCGAGGACGCTCAGGCCGCCGACGCCGCTGTCGAAGACTCCGAGGGGGGCATCACGGCTCATCGGGGAGGATGATAGTGCGCGGGACGCGGGGAAAGAACGAACCTCCCGCGTCCCGCGCCCCGCTCTGTGCCTCCCCTCAGTCCAGCGCCTCCCGGATCGTCTCCCCCAGTGCTTTCAACCCGGTGTCGATCTGTTGCGGTGTCGCGCTCGAATAGCTCAGGCGCATGGTGTTGTGCCCGCCGCCCAGCGCGAAGAAGGGGTTGCCCGGCACGTAGGCCACCTTGCGCGCCACCGCCCGCGCGAGCATGGGCTGGGTATCGGTCCCCTCCGGCAGCGTGACCCACAGGAACATCCCGCCCTCGGGCGTGGTGTGGTGGATGCCCGCCGGGAGGTGCTCGCCGATCTTCGCCACCATGTTCCGCGCCCGCTCCCCGTAGGCCCGCTTGACGAGCTCGATCTGGCGCGGCATCACGTCGTCCACGAGTTCGGTGACGATCATCTGGTTGAGGGTCGGCGTGTGGAGGTCCGCCCCCTGCTTCGCCTGCACCACCTTGCCGATGATGGGCGTGGCGGCCTGGAGCCAGGCGTCGCGCAGCCCCGGCACGAGCGTCTTGGAAAAGGAACTGGAGTAGATGACATGGCTGCGCTCGGGGTCGCCCGCCAGCTCCAGCGCCAGTTCGTAGAGGCTCGGCAACTCCTCGCCCGTGAAGCGCAGCTTGCCGTAGGGGTCGTCCTCGATCACGAGCACCCCGTACCGCGCCGTCAGCTCGACCAATCGGCGGCGGCGCTCCAGGCTGAGCGTGCGGCCCGTCGGGTTCTGGAAATTGGGGATGGCGTAGAGCAGCTTGGCGGGCTGGGCCCTCAGCACGGCCTCCAGCGCGTCCACGTCGATGCCGTGGTCGTCGGTGGGAAGCTGCACGTAGCGCGGCCCGTACGGCTGGAAGGACTGCAAGGCCCCCAGGTACGTCGGCGACTCGACGAGCACCACGTCCCCCTCGTCGATCAGGACCTTGCCCAGGAGGTCGAGCCCCTGCTGGCTTCCGGTCACGATCTGGACGTTGTGGGGCTGGATTCCGGCCCGGTCCGCGATCCAGCGGCGCAGCGGCGGGTGGCCCTCGGTGGTGGAGTATTGCAGCGCCGCCGCCCCGTAGCGGGTGAGCACGGCGTCCGTCGCCCGGCGCACGTCCTCGATGGGGAAGAGTTCGGGGGCGGGAAGGCCGCCCGCAAAGCTGATGACGTCGGGTTCCTGGGTGATCTTGAGGATCTCGCGGATGGCGCTCGCGTTCATGCGCCGGGCCCGCTCGGCCATCCGCGCCGTGAAGTCGGGCACGGGGAGGGTAGGGGTCGTCATGGCCCCATCCTACCGTCCGGGGGAGCCGGGTTCATTCCGCCTCCCACCCCCGGCGGGTAGAGTGGAACCCGCCAAAGGAGGCCCCACCATGCTCGTGACCGGAAACGACATCCTGGTTCCTGCCCGCGCCGGAAAGTACGGCGTCGGCGCGTTCAACACCAACAACATGGAGATCACCCAGGCGATCATCCACACCGCCGAGAAGTTGCGCTCCCCCGTCATCGTGCAGATGTCGGAAGGCGCGATCAAGTACGGCGGCCAGGACCTCGCCAACATCGTCAAGGACCTCGCCACCCGCGCGACCGTGCCCGTCGCCCTGCACCTCGACCACGGCTCCTCGTACGAGAACGCCCTGAAGGCAATCAAGATGGGCTTCACCTCGGTGATGATCGACGCCTCGCACCACGCCTTCGAGGAGAACGTGCGCGAGACCCGCCGGGTGGTCGAGGCCGCGCACGCGATGGGCATCTCGGTCGAGTCCGAACTCGGGCGGCTCGGCGGCATCGAGGAGCACGTCGTCGTGGACGAGAAAGACGCCTTCCTCACCGACCCCGAGGAGGCCGTGCAGTTCGTGGAGGAGACGGGCACCGACTACCTCGCCATCGCCATCGGCACCTCGCACGGGGCGTACAAGGGCAAGGGCCGCCCCTTCATCGACCAGGCGCGCATCGAGCGGATCGGCGGCCTGCTGGGCATCCCCCTCGTCGCCCACGGGTCGAGCGGGGTGCCCGCCGAGATCGTGGGGCGCTTCCGCGACTCCGGGGGCGAGATCGGCGACGCCGCCGGGATCGCGGACGAAGACCTGCGCCTCGCCTGTCAGCACGGCATTGCCAAGGTGAACGTCGACACCGACCTCCGGCTCGCCATGACGGTCGGCGTGCGCGAGGTGCTGAAGAAAAACCCCAAGGAGTTCGACCCCCGCAAGGTCTTCGGGCCCGCCCGCGAGGTGATGGCGGGGATCGTCGAGCACAAGATGGGCGTGCTCGGGAGTGTCGGCAAGGCGTAAGCTCGCCTCTGCCCGCCCTATCAGATGCCCGCCGCGAAGGTGACGGGCACCTGACGCCCCCGTGAGGTGGAATGAGTCTGGGAGCGCTGAATTCTCACCCGGGCGCCGTATCCTCACCTTCGGCATGGTCGCCCCCCGTCTTCTTCTCCAGCCGCTGCTTGCCCTCGCCGTCACGGTGACGGGCACGCTCGCGCTGGCGGGCACGGCCTCGCTGCCCGCGCCGGGCACGTGGGCGGCCAAACTCGGGGCGCTGTTGCCGCAGCCGGGACAGGCGGTGCAGCTTATGGAGCAGCGGCCCCGGCTGACGCTGGTGGAGTTGCAGCAGCGGGTGACGCGGGTAGGCGGCAGCCCCGACGCCCTGCGCGCGGTGATGATGAGCGCCGCCAAGGGCCAGAAACCCACCTACGACGAGCGCCTGGGCCTGACCCGCGAGGAGTTCGAGCGTTACCTCGTCTTCCAGCCGGTCCTCGCCACCACGGGCAAGGTGCTCAAGCTGCCCCTGACCCGCGAGGGCAACCGGTTGCGCTTCGGGGACGCTCCCGGTCTCGGGGGGGTCCTGCGCGGCCTGGTGCTCGACCTGACCACCGGGGAGCTGCGCACGCCCGAGGGCTTTGCCACCAAGCCCCGCGCCATCCTGGCGAACACCGCCCCCGACCGCATCCTCGACATCCGCGGCGGCTACGAGTGGGTGGTCAAGGGCAACAGCCCGGTCACGCAAAACGGGGTGAACGGGCAACTGCAACTCCTGCAACTCACGGGCGGGCAGGTCATCTTCAGCTACTACCGCCTGAGCATGTTGCACGGCACGATCCAGGAAGGCGGCGTGGTCTTCGGCTACACGCGCTGAGCCTCGCGGCCCGGGCCAAGATGACGCGCCCCTGACCCCACTTCAAGGATTCCTCACCCGGGCTTCAGGGCGCGTCACCGGGCCCCCGCTAGGCTGCCCGGTATGAGGAACAAGAAAGCCATTCTCCTGCTCGGGGCGGCCCTCACCCTGGGGGGCGCGAGCACGGCGGGCGCGGGGTCGCTCTCGCCGACCCTGCTGGAGCGGGCCAAGCGCGGCGACCAGAGCACGGTCGGCGTGATCGTGCGCTTCAAGGTCAGCAACGACGTGCGGGGCCGGGGCCTGTTCAAGAACGCCCGCGCGCAGCTCCAAAACCGCCTCAAGCAGCTCGGGCCCGCCGCCGGGTTCGTCTCGCAGGCCCTGAACTCGGGCCGGGCCACCCAACTGTGGCTCGACGAGAGTGTCTACCTCCCCATGACGCCCGTGCAGGCGCGCGTGCTCGCCACGCTGCCCTTCGTGGACGCCGTGTTCGAGAACTTCCGGGTGCAGGTGCCGCGCGCGGTGGCCCTCAGCCAGGCCTCGGCGCCGAGCGGCACCCCCTGGCACCTCCAGAGTATCGGGGCGCCCCAGGCGTGGGCGGCGGGCCTGCGCGGCCAGAACGTCCGCATCGGGCACCTCGACACCGGCATCGATCCGAATCACCCCGAGCTGGCGGGCAAGCTCGCCGCCTTCGCGGAATTCGACGCCAACGGCGACCGCACGGGCGGCGGCCCGCGCGACTCCAGCAACCACGGCACCCACACGGCGGGCCTCCTCGTCGGCAAGGGCGTGGGCGTGGCCCCCGACGCGCGGCTCATCAGCGCGCTGGTGCTCCCGAACGGGGAAGGCACCTTCGCGCAGGTCATCGCCGGGATGCAGTACGTCCTCGACCCCGACAACAACGCGGACACCGACGACGGCGCCGACGTGGTGAACATGAGCCTGGGCATCCCCGGCACCTACGACGAGTTCATCACCCCCGTCCAGAACATGCTCAAGGCGGGCGTGGTCCCCGTCTTCGCCATCGGCAACTTCGGCCCGGGCAGCTCGACGACCGGCAGCCCCGGCAACCTCCCCGACGCCATCGGCGTGGGCGCGGTGGACCGAAACGGGCAGGTTGCCAGCTTCAGCAGCCGCGGCCCGGTCGCGTGGCAGGGCCAGATCAACGGCGTCTTCGTGAAGCCCGACATCGCCGCCCCGGGGGTGGAGATCACGAGTGCTTTCCCGAATGGGCAATACGGTGCGCTGAGCGGCAGCAGCCAGGCCAGCCCCATCGCGGCGGGTGCGGTGGCCCTGATGCTGGGCGCCAAGCCCGGCACGGGCGTGGACGCGGTGAAGCAGGCGCTCTTCGGCAGCGCGAGCAATGCGGGGAGCAAGAACAACAACGTCGGCTACGGTCTGATCAACGTGCCCGGCGCCCTCGGCAGGCTCGGGGTGAACCTGGAGGGGAACCGGCCCGCGCCGCAACCCCAGCCCCAACCTCAGCCGCAGCCTCAACCCCAGCCGCAGCCCGCGCCCTCGGCGGGGCGGCCCGCGGGTCCGGCGGGCTTCGAGTTCTGCTCAATGGAGTTCGAGGACTGCAAGTTCCAGGGCCAGAGGGAGGCCGCCTTCGGCGCGCAGGGCAAGTTCGCCACCGGCATCGGCACGGACGGCTTCAAGTGCACGGTCGAGGAGTGGGGCGTGGACCCCATCGTCAACGTGAAGAAGGCGTGCTTTATCCGTAACGTGCAACAGGGGGGCTCGGCGCCGGCGCCCGCGCCCACCCCGGCCCCGGCCCCCGCGCCCACGCCCTCCCCGAGCGCGGGCAAGAAGCCCTCGGTCCTCCTCGTCGACGACGACGCGGGGCAGGGCGCGGACGTGACGAGCGCGCTGCGCGAGGCGATCAAGGCGAACGCCGCGTCCGGCGGGGCCTTCGTGTGGAATGTGCAGGCGCAGGGTGCCGTGCCCCTGAGCGAGCTGCGGCAGGCCGACATCGTGGTCTGGGCGACGGGCGAGCAGTACCAGAACACGATCACCGCCCAGGACCAGAACACGCTGCGCCAGTACCTCGCGGGCGGGGGTCGCCTCCTCGTGACCGGGCAGGACATCGGCTACGACATCGGCACGGGCGACTTCTACCAGGGCACGCTGAAGACCCGCTTCGTGGCCGACAGCAGCGGCAATCCCCGGTTCGTCACGCGCCGGGCGTTCGGCACCGCGACCTACACCCTCAACGGGCAGGGCAGCGCCGGAAATCAGTACTACCCGGACGTGATCGCCGACCTCAGCGGCAGCGAGACCGTCGCGGGCTGGGGGAGTGCCGACGCCCGCGCGAGCACGGTCAACGCCCAGAGCATCCGGGTGGACCCCAACCGCAACCGCGCCGCGCAGAAGGTGCAAGACCCGCGCGGCCTCGTCGAGCGCCTCGCCGCCAATGTGGTCGGCAGCATCCTGCGCCAGGTGTTCCAGGGCCAGCAACCTTCGGCGCGCCCCCGCGTCACCGCCCAGAACGCGGGCGAGAACGCCGGAGCCATCGTGGTGAACGACGCGGGCAAATACCGCACGGTGAACATGGGCTTCGGTCTGGAGGGGCTCTCGCCGCAAAACCGCAGCGCCCTGATGAAGACGAGCTTCGACTGGCTGATGAGGTAGGCGGTCAGCCGCCAGCCGAGAGCGGGGGGAGGCGACCACCTGGCGCCTCCCCTTCGCCTTTTCCTGGCCTTCTTTAGCAAGTTCCCACGGCAAGGGGGCCCTGCGGGGATTACGGTTCACCTATGCCGACACTTCGAGACATCATGACGCCCAACCCCGTCACCGTAGACCCGCAGGCGACGCTCAAGGAGGTCGCCACGCTGATGCTGGAGCAAGACATCGGCGCGGTGCTGGTCATGGAGGGCGACCGACCGACGGGCATCATCACCGACCGCGACATCGTGATCCGGGCGGTCGCCTACGGCCACGACTACGGCACGGCGGTCACCGACTACACGACGGGCGACGTGGTGACGATGGACGCCGACACCTCCGTCGAGCAGGCCGCCGGAGAGATGGCCCGGCTGCAACTGCGCCGCCTGCCCGTCACCGAGAATGGCCGCGTGGTGGGCATGGTCAGCCTCGGCGACCTCGCCGTGCGCGCCGAGGGCAACGCCGACGAGCAGGCCCTCCAGGGCGTGAGCGTGCCGAGCGACCAGAACAACAGCTAAGGCGGACCGCAGAACAGGGCCGTCCCCGGGTTTCGGAGGCGGCCCTTTCCACAGGCCCTCAGCGGCGGCGCGGCAGGCTCAGGAGGCCCGGGGATGAGTGCGGCGGGTAAAAGCTCGCGCCGAAGCCCTCTCCATCACCGGGTACCCGACCTGCCGGCTCAGAAAGCTCCACGTCGGGCGCAGGGGGCAGCGTGATCCTCCCCGCCGCGAGCAGGATCAGACCGCCGACCTGCCGGTTCGCTTCCTGACCTGCTCGCGTGGTCTCATTCTTGGGAGCCGCGTGCAGCCTTCGTCTTCCGCGCTCCAGTGCAGAGCGGCGGGTGCCGGGGGAACATCTGGCACGCCAAAGGAGAGAGACCGTCTCCGTAGCCAGGAAACGGTCCCTTTTCGCTCCTCGTTCATTTCCGCAGGTCACCTAACCGGCGGTACAGCTCCCTCTCCTCGTCGCCCAGGTCCCTCGGGACCGTGAGGTTGAGCCGCACATACAGGTCGCCGCGCGTGCCGTCCTTCTTCGGCCAGCCCTGCCCGCGCAGCCGCATCCGGCGCCCGCCGCTGCTGCCCGGCGGCACCTTGAGGTTGCCGCTGCCGCCCAGCGTCTGCACCGTCACCTCGCCGCCCAGCGCCGCCACGGGCGCGGGCACGTCCACCGTGGTGATCAGGTCGTCGCCGTCGAGGTCGTAGCGGGCGTCTTCGAGCACCCGGATGGTGAGCAGCACGTCGCCGCCCCCCGGCGCCTGTCCGGCGAGGCGCAGGCGGCTGCCGTCCCGTGTTCCGGCGGGCACCCGCAGCGAGAGGCGCTTGCCGTCCACGTTGATCACCTCGTCCGAGCCTGTGAAGGCCTCCTCCAGCGTGACCTGGAGTTCACCCTCCACGTTCTGCACGAATCTGCGCCCCTGGGTGCCGCCGATTCCGCCGAGCAAGTCTTCGAGGTTCACCTGCCCGCCCGAGAAGCCGCCCCCGCCACCCTGAAAGCCACCGCCGCGCCGTCCTCCCATGCCGAATAAGCCCTGGAAGAAGTCGCTGAACTGGGAAGGGTCGAAGCCCGCGAAGTCGCCGCCCTGGAAGCCTCCGCCCGCCCCGCCGTAGCCCGGCGGCACCTGCCCGGTGTGGCCGAACTGGTCGTAGACCTTGCGCTTTTCCGGGTCGGAGAGCACCGCGTACGCCTCGCCGACCTCCTTGAAGCGTTCGGCGGCCTTCTCGTCGCCCTGATTCTTGTCGGGGTGGAACGTCTTGGCGAGCTTGCGGTACGCGCTCTTGATGTCCGCGTCCGAGGCGCCGCGCGAGACCCCCAAGACGTCGTAGTAGTCCTTGTAGGCCATCGCTCCTCCTTTGAGGGTTGAGGAGTGAGGGGTCAGGGATGAGGTGCCTGCCTAACTCCTCACCCCTTTGCCCCACCCCCTTATCCTTTCCTGCTCACCACCACCCGCGCGGGCCGCACCAGGCGGTCCCCCATCCGGAAGCCGAGCTGGTAGACCTGCACGATCACGTCGTCCTCGTCGCCGGGCACGACTTGCAGCGCCTCGTGCCACTGCGGGTCGAAGGGCTCGCCTTCCCGGCCCGTCGCCTCCAGCCCGAGGGTGCCGAAAACGCGCAGCACGGTCGCCTGGACGGCCTGCACGCCGGGGATCAGCTTGGAGGCGTCACTGCCCCCCATGCTCACCGCGCGGTCAAGGTCGTCGTAGACAGGCATCAGGGCCCCGGCGGCCTTGGCGACCCCCTGGCTCTGGGCGGCGTCCACGTCCCCCTGGGTGCGGCGGCGGTAGCTCTCGAAGTCGGCGGCGAGGCGGCCCAGGCGACCCCGCAGGTCGGCGTTCTCCTGCTCCAACTCGCCCACGCGCTCCAGCCGCGCCATCATCTCCTGCACCTGCCCGAACATGTTCTCGTCCATGTCGGGAAAGGCCCCCAGTTCGGCGTCCTCGTCCATGTTGTCGGTCTCGGTCTCGGGGAGGTCGGCGTCGATGGTCTTCGTCTCGGCGCGGGCGTCCTGCTTGCCCTGGGTCGTCTGCTCGTTCGTGCTTTTCGTGTCGTCGTTACCGGTCATGGTGGGGCCTCGCCTTCTGAACATGCCTTTGAAGATAGGGGCTAGAGGAGAGGGGAGAGGGGCACGCTGGCCGTCCTCTCCCCCTGAAGTCTGTGTCTGGAGCGGACGTTACTCGGCGGGCTTGAAATCCGCGTCGATCACGTCGTCGTCCTGGGTCCGTCCCGCGCCGCCCTGGGGGCCGTCCTGCCCGCCCCCCTGACCGCCCCCGTTCTGGCCCGCGGTCATGAAGGTGCGGAGCTCTTCCTCCAGCCGCTTCTGGGCCGCTTCGATGCGGGCGTCGTCATCGCTGCGCACGGCTTCCTCGGCCTCGGTGGCGGCGGCTTGCAGGCGGTCTTTGGCCTCTTGCGGGGCGCCCGCCTGCTCCTCAATCTGCCCGAGGGCCTGCACCCGCAGCGAGTCGAGGTTGTTGCGCTTCTCGACCCGTTCGCGGCGCTTGCGGTCGGCCTCGGCGTTCTGCTCGGCCTCGCGCACCATCCGGTCCACGTCGCCCTTGTCGAGGGTGGTCGTGTTCTCGATGCGGATCGAGGCTTCCTTGCCGCTCGTCTTCTCCTTGGCGTTGACGTGCAGGATGCCGTTCGCGTCGATGTCGAAGGTCACCTCGATCTGCGGGCGACCGGCGGGCATGGGCGGGATCCCTTCGAGCTTGAAGCGGCCCAGGCTCTTGTTGTCGGCGGCCATCGGGCGCTCGCCCTGAAGCACCACGACCTCCACGCCGGGCTGGTTGTTCTCGGCGGTGGTGTAGATCTCGGTCTTCTTGGCGGGAATCGTCGTGTTGCGGGTGATCATCGGCGCGACCATGCCGCCCTTGACCTCCACGCCGAGGGTCAGCGGCGTCACGTCCACGAGCACGATATCGCCCAGACTGGAGTCGCCCTGGATGATGCCCGCCTGCACGGCGGCCCCGAGCGCCACGGCCTCGTCGGGATTGACCGACTCGTTGGGCGTCTTGCCCACCAGGTCCTGCACGATGCGCTTGACGGCGGGGATGCGGGTCGAGCCGCCGACCAGGATCACCTCGTCGATCTGGTTCGCGCCCAGCTTGGCGTCACTCAGGGCCTGCTCGACGGGCTGGCGCACGCGCCGCAGGAGGTCGGCGGTCAGCTCCTCGAACCGCGCGCGGGTCAGGTTGCGCTCCAGGTGCTGCGGGGTACGCGTCTCGGGGTCGAAGGTGATGAAGGGGAGGCTGATGGTCGTCTCGGAGGCGTTGCTCAGCTCGATCTTGGCCTTCTCGGCGGCCTCGATCAGGCGCTGGAGGGCCTGGGGGTCCTTGCGCAGGTCGAAGTTGTGCTCCTTCTGGAACTCGCCGGCGAGCCAATTCACGATCCGCTGGTCGAAGTCGGCGCCGCCGAGGTGCGTGTCGCCGGAGGTGGATTTGACCTCGAACACGCCGTCGCCCAGCTCCAGAATCGTCACGTCGAAGGTGCCGCCGCCGAGGTCGAAGACGAGGACCGTCTCGTTGCCCTTGCGCTCCAGCCCGTAGGCGAGCGCGGCGGCGGTGGGCTCGTTGATCACGCGCAGCACGTTCAGGCCCGCGATCTCGCCCGCCTGCTTGGTGGCCTCGCGCTGCGAGTTGTCGAAGTACGCGGGAACGGTGATCACCACGTCGCGGATCTTCTCGCCGAGCTTGGCGGAGGCGTCCTGCACGAGCTTGCGCAGCACTTCGGCGCTGACCTGCTCGGGGGCGTAGTCCTTATCCGCGACCTCGATGCGCACCGAGCCGCCCGGGCCTTCCTTCACCTTGAAAGGAGCGCGGGAGGCTTCTTCCTTCACCTCGTCCCAGCGGCGCCCGATGAAGCGCTTGACCTCGAAGAGGGTGGCCTGCGGGTTGAGCGCGGCCTGGCGGCGGGCGATCTGGCCCACGAGCCTCTCGTCGCCCTTGAAGGCCACGACGGACGGGGTGGTGCGCGCGCCCTCCGCATTCACGATGACTTCGGGGCGCCCGCCCTCCATCACGGCGATGACGCTGTTGGTGGTCCCGAGGTCGATTCCTACGGCTTTCGGCATGTTTGACTCCTTGGCTATGGGGGATGCTGCGCCCTGTGCGGGAACAGTCCTAAACTGACCACAGCATAAGCCCACAGTTACCAAGAGTCAATAGAGTTGAGTGCGGTACGCTCAAGATTCAAGGTTGAGTCAACGGGAGCGGAGTCCGGTCAGGCTGGACCCGACCTTCACACATCGCCATTTCGGTTCCAGAGTTTTTCTTCATCCGCGGCCTACACTGAGGCATGATGCCCGGACAAAGCAGCGAGGGGAGCAGGGCCAGCGGATGAAACGAGCCTCCTGGGGGTGGGGACTGGCCGCCGCCGTGATCGCGCTGCTCCTCCTGATCAGCCTGGTTGCCCCGCGCGGGCGTCCCGGCGAACTGCCACTCGAAGACTTCACCGCCGCCCTGCGCGCCGGGCAGGTGGCGACCGCCAACGTGCAGTACCAGAACAACACCGCCCTGCTCACGGGCCGACTCGAAGACGGCCAGGACTACCGCACCCGCACCCTGGCCGCCGACCCGGCCATCAGCCTCGCCCAGTTGCAGGCCGCCGGGGTCAACGTCTCCCTCGCTTCCAACACCCGCCTGAGCCCCATCGCCGTGCTCAGCGGGCTGCTGACCCTTTTGCTCATCATCGGTCTGGTGGTGCTGCTGTTGCGCGGTCGCCAGAGCGGCGGGACGGACGCCGCGAGCACGTTCGGCAAGTCGAAGGCGGCGGTGATCGCCGAGGGCCAGATCAAGCTGACCTTTGCGGATGTGGCCGGTTGCGACGAGGCCAAGCAGGACTTGCAGGAAGTCGTCGACTTCCTGCGCCAACCCGAACGCTACCACCAGCTCGGCGCCCGCATCCCCCACGGCGTGCTCCTCGTCGGTCCTCCCGGAAGTGGCAAGACCCTCCTTGCGAAAGCCGTCGCAGGTGAGGCCAAGGTGCCGTACTTCTCGATCTCGGGTTCGGACTTCGTGGAGATGTTCGTCGGGGTGGGGGCAGCCCGGGTCCGTGACCTGTTCGAGCAGGCGCGCAAGAGTTCTCCGTGCATCGTCTTCATCGACGAGATCGACGCGGTGGGTCGTAAACGTGGTGTGAACCTGCAAGGCGGGAATGATGAGCGCGAACAGACCCTGAACCAGTTGCTGGTGGAGATGGACGGGTTCGGCAGCGGGCAGGAGGTGATCATCCTGGCGGCGACCAATAGGCCGGATGTGCTGGACGCAGCCCTGCTGCGTCCCGGGAGATTTGACCGTCAGGTCGTCGTCGATGCCCCCGACGTACGCGGCAGGGAACAGATTCTCAGGATTCATGCGCGGACCAAGCCGCTCGATCCCAGCGTCGATCTCGGGGTGGTGGCACGGAGAACGGCGGGAATGGTGGGGGCGGACCTGGAGAACCTGCTCAACGAGGCGGCGTTACAAGCCGCTCGTGCTGGGCGCAGCCGGATTACCGGGCGGGATGTGGACGAGGCCAGGGACCGGGTGCTGATGGGACCCGAACGCCGCAGTCTGGTCGTCAGGGAAGCCGACCGCAAGGTGACGGCGTATCACGAGGTCGGTCACGCTCTCGCCGCCCAGCTTCTGCCCCACGCGGACAAGGCGCACAAGCTGACCATCGTGCCGCGGGGGCGCTCTCTCGGCTCGGCGCTGTATACGCCGGAGGACCGGATGCACCACACCCGGGCGGCGCTGCTCGACCGCATCTGCGTGGCGCTCGCCGGGCACGCGGCGGAGCAGGTCGCTACCGGACAGGTGACGACGGGCGCGGCGAGCGACTTCCAGCAGGCGACGAACCTCGCCCGGCGGATGGTGACCGAGTGGGGGATGTCGGGCGTGGGCCAAATCGCGCTCGCGCAGGAGAGCGAGGGGTATCTCGGGTACGGGCCGCAGCAGGGGGCCTACAGCGACCACACCGCCGAGCGCATCGACGGGGCGCTGAGCGAGATTCTCAACGGGCAGTACGACCGCGCCGTGACCCTGCTGACCGAGCACGCGCACGTCCTCCACCGCCTGACCGACGCGCTGATGGTCCGCGAGTTCCTGACCGGGGACGACGTGCGGACCATCCTCGCGGGGGGCACGCTGCCGGAGGTGAACCCGCCCAGAACGGCGGGCGACCCCGACGGCCCCGCCCCCCACCCCGGCCTGACGCCCGACCCCGCCTGAGCCCGCCTCCCCGACCCCGCCCCGGACCCTCCCTGGTTCGGCGGCGGGCTTCCTTTGTTGGCCGCGTCACGCATTGGTCTTCGGCAAAGACGCGCCCGCTTCCCGGCCCGCCGTCACCGCTATACGCTGGCCTATGGCACGTCTCACGCGCTCGCTGATCGTCGCGGCCCTGCTGCTGGGCGGGGCCAGGGCCCAGGAATCCATCACCACGTCGGCCCAGGAGACGCCCCTACCGCCCGTGCAGGCCGCACCCGTCGCCGCGCCCGGTGTTCCGGTCCGGGTTCAGGTCGCCCAGGGCACGCTCGTGGGCCGCGAGCAGTCGGGCGTGCGGGTCTTCCAGGGGGTGCCCTACGCCGCGCCGCCCGTCGGGGAACTGCGCTGGCGGGCGCCGCAACCCGCCCTGGGCTGGACGGGCGAACGCGACGCCGCGCGCCCCGGCGCGGCCTGCCCGCAGACCCGGCCCCCGCAGATCGGCGGGGGCCTGCGCGGGTCGGAGGACTGCCTCTCTCTCAACGTGGCGGCGCCGAGCGCGGCCCTGCGCGCGCCCGTGATGGTCTGGATCCACGGCGGCTCCTTCGAGAACGGGGCCGGGAGCGACTACGACGCCCGGGTGCTGGCGCGCGAGCAGGGGGTGGTCGTCGTCACCGTGAACTACCGGCTGGGGCCCCTGGGCTTCCTCGCCGCGCCCGCGCTGCTGGAGGGGCGGACGCTGGGCAACTACGGCCTCCTCGACCAGCAGGCGGCGCTGCGCTGGGTGCGGGCGAATGCCGCCGCCTTCGGGGGCGACCCCGCCAACGTCACCGTCTTCGGCGAGTCGGCGGGCGGGATGAGCGTGTGCGCGCAGCTCGCCTCGCCGGGGGCGGCGGGCCTCTTCGACCGGGCGATCCTCCAGAGCGGGCCCTGCACCCCCGAGATCGTCATGGCGCCGGTGACCGCGGCGCTGAACACGGGCCGGGAGTACGCCCGCGCGCTCGGGTGCCCGGAGGGCGACGCCGCCTGCCTGCGGGCCGTGCCGGTGGAGCGGCTGCTCGGTACGCCCGTTCCGGGACAGCGCGCCCCGGGGTCGGTCGACCTGCCGCCCGTGTACGGCGACGGCACGGTGCCCCGCGCCCCGGCGGACGTGTTCGCGGACGGCACGATCAACCGCGTGCCCGTCCTGATCGGCAGCAACCTCGACGAGGGGACCCTCTTCGTGGCGCCGCTGGGAACCCGGGCCGACGTTCCCGTGTGGCAGTACTGGGCCCTCGTCACCCTGCTGGAGGGTTGGAACGCGCCGCGCGTCCTCGCCCAGTACGCCGCCCGCGACTACCCGACGGTGGGGCTGGCCGCCGCCGCCCTCGTCACCGACGGGCTCTTCGCCTGCCCGGTGAACGACATCGCCCGCGCCCTCGCCCGCGTGACGCCCGTGTACGCCTACGAGTTTCGGGACCGCACCGCCCCCATCAACTTCCGGCCCACCGCCGCCGTGCCGAGCTACGGCGCCTACCACGCCTCCGAAATCATCAGCGTCTTCGGCACGCCGCTGACGGGCCTCGCCGACCCCGCCAAATTCACCCCCGTCCAGGCCGACCTCGCCCGATTGATGCGCACCTACTGGGCGAACTTCGCCCGCAGCGGCAACCCGGCCTCTCCCGCCCAGCCCGGCCTCCCCGCGTGGCAGCCCCTCGACCCGGCCCGGAACAATCTCCTCACCTTCGCGCCGGGCCGCGTCACTGAGAACACGATCTTCCGGCAGGAACACCGCTGCGACCTGTGGAGCCGCTGAGGGTGGGAGGGGTGCTGCTGCTGTTCCCTCTGGCCGCTCTACTGGTGCTGGCCTGGGCACAAAGGCAAGACCCGCTCGACCTGTGGGTAGCGGCGGGTCTGATCGGTCTGGGCCTGGGGCTAGGTTTCCTGCCGGGGGGTGGGAGTCGAAGGCGCCTGGGGCTGAGCGTCGTCTTCGGCCAAGTCCTCGCCGTGACCCTGCTGGGGGTGCGGAAGCCGGGGGTGACGTTGGGGTTCGCCGCCGCGCTCGTCGTCACCGAACTCGCCGTCGGGCGGCTGTTCGGCAGGCGCTAACTCAGACTGGCCTCAGCCGCGCGTCACCGCCGCGTCCCGCTCGGGCACCGCGCACTGGCCGTCCTCGCAGGCTTCCGCAGACGTTCCTTCGCCGAGCAGGGTCAGGGGTGCGGGATGCGTCTCCGCCCACACCTGCTCCAGCGCCCCGCGCAGCACCTCGGGCGACTGGGCACCGCTCACCCCGTACTTGCCGCCCAGCACGAAGAAGGGCACGCCGCTGATCCCGAGCGCGTGGGCCTGCGCCTCGTCCTGCCGGACCGCCTCGGCGTACTGGCCGCCCGAGAGCGCCGCGCGCACCTCCGCCGCGTCCAGGCCGACTTCCGTCCCCAGCCGCACGAGCACTTCCCGGTCGCCCAGGAACTCGCCCTCGGTGAAAAAGGCGCGCAGCAGGCGTTCCTTCATGGCGTCCTGCAAGCCTTTCTCCGCGGCGAGGTGGATGAGCCCGTGGGCCTCGAAGGTGTTCGCGGGCTGCAAGTTCTCGAAGTGGTACTCCAGGCCCTCGCCCGCCGCCGTCTGGGTCATGGAGTCGAGCATCTGCTGCGCCCGCGCCTCGCCGCCCCCGTACTTGCCCGCGAGGATGGCCTTCATGGACTGCCCGCGCTGGGGTGGGGCCGAGGGGTCCAGCTCGAAGGAGTGCCACACGACCTCCACCCGGTCACGGTGGGGGAAGTCCGCCAGGGCCGTCTCGAAGCGCCGCTTGCCGACGTAGCACCACGGGCAGGCGATGTCCGACCAGATGTCGACGCGCAGCTTGTCCGGGGAGGAGGGAGTGAAGAGGGTCATGCGGCTATTGTGCCCTACTTTAAAAAGCAAAGCAAGGAATGGGAGCACGATCCGCCGGGGCAGGGAGGGGTCGGTTGGAGCAAAACCGAGGTCCTATTCCCAGCCGCCCTCCCCCTCCTACACTCGCCCCATGACCTCCAACCCCGCCCGGTCTCCCTTCGTCAAGCCCAGCGACGACGAGCTGCGCCAGCGTCTCACGCCCCAGCAGTACCGCGTGACCCAGCAGCAGGGCACCGAGCGGGCCTTCACGGGCGAGTACTGGGACCACACGGAGGACGGCATCTACGTGGACGTGGTGTCCGGCGAGCCCCTCTTCAGTTCGCTCGACAAGTACGACGCCGGGTGCGGCTGGCCGTCCTTCACCCGGCCCCTCTCCTCCGCCCGCCTGAGCGAGAACACCGACTACAAGATCGGCTACGCGCGCACCGAGGTCCGCTCCGGGCAGGCCGACTCGCACCTCGGGCACGTCTTCCCGGACGGCCCGCAGGAGCACGGCGGCCTGCGCTACTGCATCAACTCGGCGGCGTTGAGGTTCGTGCCCGTGGAGCGGCTGGAGGAGGAAGGGTACGGGGAGTCCCTGGGACTTTTCCAGAAGTAAGAGCGAGAAAGGAGGAGGCCGCCCACACGTTCGGGGCGGCCTCCTGACCTTGGGCCGTTACTCGCCGTTCTCGCAGGCCACACCGTTTCCGTTGCGGTCGAGCGCGGTGCGGTAACCGGGCTTGCCCAGCCGCACCGGAGCCGCGTTCGCCGCCCGCATCGCCGCGCAGGAGCGGTAGTACACGGCGCCCGGCCCGGTCAGCCGCGCGCTTCCGGTGACGGGCCGCACGAAGGACCGCGCCACGTACCCCGCCTGCCCCGCGTACGTGGTGCGGCACCACTGACCCTGACAAGCAACCAGCAGCAGCGTGTTGCCCGGAACGACGCCCAGAATTCTTCCCGTCTCGCTCGGCGCCCGGCGCAGGTTGACGGGGGTGGTCGTCAGCGCGGTCGCCGCCTCCGACACCCCGAGCAGCGTGACGGAGAGGGCCAGCAGCAAAGCGAGATGGCGCATTGGCGGAGCATAGCAGGCGGGAACGCGACGCGCGAAAGGCCAGGGCTCGTCTCCCCACCCCGGCTGAACAAGGCGAGCGGGCCGCCCATGCAACCTCCGGTGCGGCCCGCTCTCACGGAGCTGTCTCAGCTTTCCGTCGCCCCGGAGCGTGCGCCGCCGTCGGCCTCGTCGGTCGTCTCCGCACCCGTCTCGTTGTTGCCCGGCGTGCCCGTGCTGCCCGCTCCCCCGGCACTCGTCTTGCCCGTCTCCTGCTCGTGCTCCTGGCGCCGGGCGTAGGCTTCCTGCATCTGTTCGGCCTCGTTCTTGTCGTCCATGTGCCGAGCGTAGGAGGCGGTCCTGGGGGCGAGGTGTGCGCCCTCCCAACCCCGCCTTCACCCATCCCTTCCCGGCGGGAGCACACAATGCGCGGGACATGACGGGAAGACGAAGGAGCGAAGAGGCCAGCCACCTGACCGCGCGCCCTGGCGGGGTGACCCAGATGCCGTCCGAGCGGGGCCTGCAACCGCTGAGCCTGGGAGACCGCCGAGACGGCCTGCTCTACGTGCCCACCACCCACCCGCTCCCCGGTCCGCGCCCGCTGCTGGTGCTGCTCCACGGCGCGGGCGGCGAGGCCAGCCACAGCATCGCCGCCTTCACCGCCGCCGCCGAGGCGCGCGGCCTGCTGCTGCTCGCGCCTGACTCGCGTGGCGGCACCTGGGACGTGATTCTGGGCGGTTACGGTCCCGACGTGGCGTTCATCGACCGCGCCCTCGCCCACATCTTCGCGCGGTATCCGGTGGACCCGGCGCGGGTCGTGCTCGACGGCTTCTCGGACGGCGCCTCCTACGCCCTGTCCCTGGGGCTGGGCAACGGCGACCTGTTCACGCACCTGATGGCCTTTGCCCCCGGCTTCATGGCCCCCGCCGCGCAGGTCGGCGCCCCCCGCATCTTCGTCGCGCACGGCGACGGGGACCGCGTGCTTCCCATCGACCGCTGTAGCCGCGTGATCGTGCCGCAACTCCGGGGGGCCGGGTACGACGTGACCTACCGCGAGTTCCACGGGGGGCACACGGTCCCGCGCGAGGTGGTGGAGGAGGCGCTGGAGTGGCTGGAGGGGAGGGCGCCCGCTCACCCCTCGTAGGATGGGGACATGACGGGCGACAAGGCCAGGCGAGTGACGGTGACCCTCCCCGCCGCGCTCGTCCTTGACCTGGACGAGTACCGGCAGACCCACGGCCTCGCCAGCCGAAGCGAGGCTGTGGCCCACGCTGTCCGGGCACTGCACGAGAAAGAGCTTCTGGAGGGGGCTAACGAGAACGAGCGTCCTGCTGTTGAGCGTGCCCTGCGGCTGCTGGGTGGAAGTCCGCTGGGGTTGAAGGCCAAGGGCTCAGCTAAGCCCGTTCCCGTGAGTGGGCCTCCCATTGAGGACCTTCTGCCGGACTTGCGGGGGCCGTCGCTTGCGGACGAGGAAGAGGACTTGGCCGAGCGCCAAGCCCTTGCGCGTGAGATCACGGAAATGGGGCAAGAGATCGATCCCTACTGATTCCTACGCCCCCACACTGCTTCACCCAGCGACTACGCCCACAGTTCTCCGTGCCAGGACTAAACCTTCACCAACTCCAACGGGATGTGCTCGGCATACCGCTGGAAATCCTTGTCCTTCGTGAGAAGTGGGAGCCCCCAGGTCACGCTACAGGCCGCGATCAGGAAGTCGGTGCTGCTCCCCTGAATGCCCCTGCTCTGGCAGGTGTTGAAGAACTCCGCCGCCAACTCGTATTCAAGGAAGGACGCCTCCCGGTCTGGAAGGGCCCGCAAGTCCTGGCGGATTCGCTCGAAAACCTCCTGCCTCCGTAGACCCTGCAACACCTCTTGCCGGATGCAGCCGAGCATCTGGACGCGACCCTCGCGGATCAGCTCCCTCAGCAGCCGCAATTCCGGGGAGGGGTCGCCCATCTGCTTCCTGAAGGCTTCGGACCAGACATTGCTGTCAACAATGACCCTCACGAACGCTTCCGCTGCGCCCGCATTTCTTCGTCAGTCATCATGTCTGCCGGGTCCACCGTCCCGAACAGGTCCAGAATTTTGAGCTGTTCGCGGCGCTGGATGTACTCGGCCAGCGCCTCGTTGACCGTCTCGCGCTTGGTGCGTCGGCCACCGATCTCCAGCGCGCGCTCCAGCAGGTCGGGGTCGATTTGCAGGTTCGTCGCCATACCGGATAGTTACACAAATGTATGTGTAGGGTCGTGAGGGGAGGTTGGCGGGAGGCGGGCTGTTCTCGACGCCTCAGCCAGCCCAGCCCTACCCCTCCGTCCGTAGCTGCGACCAGCTCTGCTGCGTCTGAGCCAGTATGCATGTTAGTATGAATATATGACACACGGAACTGCGCAACGTGTGACGGTCAGCCTGTCACCGCACCTTGCCCGTTATCTCGATGAGTACCAGAAGATGCACAAGCTCGCCAGCAGAAGCGAGGCCGTTGCCGAGGCCATTCAGGCCCTGCGCGAGAAGCAACTGGCCGAGGAATACGCGCAGATGGCGCGCGACAACGACCCCCTCTACGACGTTGTTCTCGCCGACCTCAGGGACGGGCTGGAGGAGAGCGACGGCAGCGAGTGGCGGTAGGGTTGATTCGCCGGGGTGACATTCTATTGGTGAACTTCGCTCCCGCCCGCGAAGGCGAAGCGAACTACACCCGCCCTGCCGTCGTGGTGACCAACAACGCCGCCAACGCCAATGCCCCGGTGCTGATGGTCGTCCCACTGACGACCAATCTGGAGCGGCTGTACTCCATTCACCTGTTGCTGCCGCATCAACGCACCGGGCTCAACGAGGACAGCAAGGCCCAGCCGGAGGCCATGAGGGCCATCTCGCTGAGCCGCGTTCTTCGCCGCCTCGGTCACGTTCCCGAAGACCTGATGGAGCAATTGAACGAGCGAATCAGACTTCACCTTGCTCTGTAGGCCCGACTGCCCCCACCCCGCACAGCCCAACCCCACCGTCTGGGGCTGCGGCCCGTGCCGGGGCGAGGAAGAAGTAAATAGTTGCAGATTAGTTCCAATTAAATTCAAGAGGAATATTTTTCTCTACATAGATCATTCCCTTCGAGGTCAATTTAGACGAAGAACCTTCCCTATGTGTTAGTGCCTCTTTGGATAGAGGTTCTAAGAAATCTGTTTTGTAGCGAGATGAGTTGGAGTAACCCGTCCATTTCTGTAAATCTCGGTCTTGAACCCATTGCGGATATTTGGAGTATAGAATTAAGAGAGTCTTATCTCTATAACCCAAACTAGTGTCTAGTATTTTAATAAAGCCTTCAATATTTTCTATTATAGGTACATGTTGGTAACTAAGGCTCTTTATTAACATAGAAGCATCATTTATATCCATTTTGGCATAGACTCTAATAAGCTCACACAAAATCCATGTGGAGCTTTGTGTTATTAGGAGGGCATCCTGATAGTTTGGATCAATATTTTTTGCTAGGTGAGCTACGTTTCTTTTATTCCTGACACCCATGATTACGCGACACAGTTTAGCCGCAAAAAATCTAAAAAACTCATCTTGACTACCGTCATTTTCAAATCTATTTATGGTCGTTTCTGTATATTTCAATTGCTGTCCAATTGGTGTATAGGTGCCGGACATAAGGTACTCAAACATTCTTACCAGGACTTCTCCAAATCTGCCGCCACTTAGCTCCGTGGGAGAGAATTGTCCCAACTGAAATGCTCTCTTGAGAGATATAAATTCGTCTACAAGGGCTATTGATAACTGTTCTGTAAGTGTTGTCTTTAAGGAATCGACTATGTTCTGTCGTGAGATGTCCATTACAAGCTTACACCCCTATGAGTTAAAATCTTCTGCGCTGCTGTCTCCCCTGATTTTGTCAGGGAGAGCATTCCATTGCTCTTGAGGTGCAAATAACCCCCATCCCTTCCTCTGACTGCCTCATGGTAATTCTTGAATTCGGCACTAAACCCTTTTAAATTCTTCAGAATAGCATGCAAAACCTTTATATTGATTTCGCTCACTCCCTCTAGCCTTGATATTCCATATATAGCAATGGCCGTTATGTCTTTGTAAGAGGTTTCGCGGGCGTCAATTTGAGATATTTGAGGATACCTATCAAGTATAGAAGACACATAGCTTTTTTCCGCATCACCAAAAGGGATACTCTCTCTTCTCCTTGACTGGCCTCCCTTCTTGCCAGCAGTCATTTTTGCCCCAGTAGTAGAAGGATCGTCCAATTCTGATTGAATTCTCTCTAAATATTGATGGGCTTTATCCTTAGGTTCAAGCAAGCTTCCAGCGGGCACAAAATAATCCCCAACAACTGATGATACGTACTTTTTGAAATTATTTGGATCGTAGAAGCCGCTTTTGCGGGCGGCTGCCACTATTGTTTCCTGTGAGGGCTTCTCTCCGAAAAAAGTTTGATGGTCTAGTATGTATAAAAGGATGAACCTTCTCTGCTGCTCGCTCTGCGGAGTACCCTTAAGGTCGTCAAGGGTAGTGAAAAGACCGCCTTCATCATCCACTTTGAAGAGGATAAGTTCTGTCCCGTTTAGGGCGATTGGATTCTCGCGAGTGGGAATTGAATCAGCGTCATTAATGCCACCCTCTATCTTCTTTGGGGCGTCTAATGTTCTACTGGTTTGTGAAGGATTCTGCCTAAAAGTTCTTGGCCCTGAAAAAGATGTGCCGGGTCTTATAGTGCTACCACCAAGGAAGCCCGCTATTGTGGGTGCTACGCTCTCCAAGGCTTTATCAGAAAAACTAATTTTGATCTTACGTTTAGATTTTCCTACTGATTCGTTGTTTTCCTCGTCGAGTTCGTAGGTGTTCTGAACCGCTTGGCCTGACTGTTGAACGAGATCAGTTACTGACACTCCACAAGCGAGACACATATCTGTGTTCTCTTCCAAAGGTTCCCTACATGCAAGGCATCTAAATTGCCTACGGCAGTTCAGACAAAAGTTATGGTTATCCTTGTTTTGAAATCCACAGTACACACACTCTTGCATGTAGGCCTCCACTTCGCCGGTACTCGACCGCGTACCGCTACATATGGATATCATGAGAGATGGTGGAGAGGTGCTGGTTTTGCGATGCTATACCCCCTCCTACCAAACCCACTCCTGCAAGCTCCGCACCCCCAGTTCCCTCCCCTTCGCCGCCGCTATCGCCCTGGCCGTCCACTCGGCGCCTTCGCGGGTGCTGACGATGGGCTTGCCGCGTTCCAGGGCGGTGCGGAGGAGCGGTGAGGCGGTCACGTCGATAAGGAGGTCGGGCAACGTGTCGCCTTCCTGCTCGCGGATGACCCGCAGCCCCGCGCCCTCCAGCGTGGCGGCCACGTCATCCAGACCGTCCCCCAGGAGGAGCGCCGTGCCCGACAGTGGCAGGTTGCTCTTGGCCCCCAGCGCCGCGCGGTAGAAGGCGAGGTACGGGTCCGCGTCGATGCCCATGCTCTCGCCCGTGCTCTTCATCTCCGGGCCGAGGACGGGCAGCACCCCCTTGAACTTCAGGAAGGGCAGGTGCACCTCCTTGACCGAGTACATGGGGGGCGTGGGCGTCTCGGTGAAACCGATGTGCTCCAGCGTCTGCCCCACGGCGATGCGCGCGGCACTCTTGGCGAGCGGGTGGTTCACGGCCTTGGAGACGAAGGGCACGGTGCGGCTGGCCCGCGGATTGGCCTCCAGGATGTACGCGGTGCCGTCCTTCACCGCCCACTGCACGTTCATCAGGCCCCGCACACCCAGCTCCAGGGCGAGGCGTTCCGTGTCGGCCTTCACGTGGGCCATCAGTTCGGGGGAGAGGTTCACCGGGGGCAGCACGCACGCGGAGTCGCCCGAGTGGACCCCGGCGGCCTCGACGTGTTCCATGATCCCCGCCACGACCGCCCGCTCCCCGTCGCAGAGGGTGTCCACGTCGAGTTCCAGGGCACCTTCCAGAAACTGGTCGAGCAGGATGGACGGCTGCCCCTCGACGGCGGCGTACACCTCGTCCAGATAGGTCGTCAGCTCCTCCATGCTCCGCACCGTCCGCATCGCGCGGCCCCCCAGCACGTAGGAGGGCCGGGCCATGAGGGGGAAACCCAGTTCGGCGGCGAGTTCGCGGGCCTGCGCGGGCGTCTCGGCCACCTTGCCCTTCGGCTGCGGCAGCCCCAGCCGCTCGCACAGGGCGTTGAAGGAGGCGCGGTCCTCCGCCTCGTGGATCGTCGCCGGGGGGGTGCCGATGATGGGGGCGCCCGCGTCCGCCAGCCGCCGCGCGAGCTTGAGGGGCGTCTGCCCGCCGAGCTGCACGATCACGCCGACGGGCTTTTCGTGCTCGACGATGTTCATCACGTCCTCGAAGGTCAGCGGCTCGAAGTACAGGCGGTCGGCGGTGTCGTAGTCGGTGCTGACCGTCTCCGGGTTGGAGTTGACCATGATCGTCTCATAGCCTGCCTCCTGTAGCGCCCAGACGGCGTGGACGGTCGCGTAGTCGAACTCCACCCCCTGCCCGATGCGGTTGGGGCCGCTGCCCAGAATCACCACCTTGGGCTTGTCGGTCGGCGTCACCTCGTCCTCCCACTCGTAGGTCGAGTAGTGGTAGGGCGTGTACGCCTCGAACTCGGCGGCGCAGGTGTCCACCGTCTTGTAGACCGGTGTGGCCTTGGCGGCCTTGCGAAGCCCGCGCACCTCCAGCTCGCTCAGCCCCACGAGTTCGCCCAGCCGCGCGTCGGAGAAGCCCAGCCGCTTGACCTCACGCCAGATTTCGTACTTCCAGCCCCCGATGGGGCCTAGGTCCGCGATCTCCTTCTCGGCGTCCACGATCTCCTGAAGCTGCCCCAGGAACCAGCGGTCGATCTTCGTCGCGTCGTGGAGGGCCGCCACGCCCTCGCCCCGCCGCAGCAGTTCGAGCACGGCCTCGATACGCCTCGGGTTGCCGTACAGCAGGCCACGCAACTCGTCGTCGCTCATGGCCGCGAACGCCCCGCGCACATCCGACTCGATGCTCCGCAGCGCCTTCTGCACGCTCTCCTTGAAGGTGCGGCCAATCGCCATGACCTCGCCCACCGAGCGCATCTGGGTGCCCAGCGCGTCGGGCGTGCCGGGGAACTTCTCGAAGGCGAAGCGCGGAATCTTCGTCACCACGTAATCGATGCTCGGCTCGAAGGAGGCGGGCGTGGAGCGGGTGATGTCGTTCGGCAACTCGTCGAGGTGGTAGCCCACCGCGAGCAGGGCGGCGATCTTGGCGATGGGGAAGCCGGTCGCCTTGCTCGCCAGCGCACTGGAGCGGCTGACACGCGGGTTCATCTCGATCACGATGACGCGCCCGTTGCTGGGATCGACCGCGAACTGGATGTTGGAGCCGCCCGTGTCCACCCCGATCTCGCGGATGATGGCGAGGCTCTGGTCCCGCAGCCGCTGGTACTCCACGTCGCTGAGGGTCTGCGCCGGGGCCACCGTGATCGAGTCCCCGGTGTGCACGCCCATCGGGTCGAAGTTCTCGATGGAGGTGATGATGACCACCGTGTCGGCGTGGTCGCGCATGACCTCCAGCTCGTACTCCTTCCAGCCCAGGATGGATTCTTCGAGCAGCACCGAATGAACGGGCGAGTCGCGCAGTCCGCCCTCGGTAATCTTCAGGAAGTCCTCGTAGGTGTGCGCGATGCCGCCGCCCGTGCCGCCCAGCGTGAAGGAGGGCCGGATGACGATGGGGAGGCCGATTTCCTTCTGGTACTCCACGGCCTCCTCCATCGAATGCACCATCTTCCCCCGCGCCGTCTCCACGCCGATCTTCTTCATGGCGGCCTGGAACGCCTCGCGGTCCTCGCCCTTGTGGATGGCCTCGGCATTGGCGCCGATGAGTTCCACGCCGAACTCGGCGAGGGTCCCGTTGGCGTTGAGGTCCATCGCCAGGTTGAGGGCCGTCTGCCCGCCCAGGGTGGGGAGCAGGGCGTCGGGGCGCTCCTTCTCGATCACCTTGCGGACGAACTCGGGCGTCAGCGGCTCCAGGTAGGTGGCGTCGGCGAGGTCGGGGTCGGTCATGATCGTCGCCGGGTTGGAGTTCACCAGCACCAGCCGGTAGCCTTCTTTTTTCAGCGCCTTGAGCGCCTGCGTGCCCGAATAGTCGAACTCGGCGGCCTGCCCTATCTGGATGGGGCCGCTGCCGAGAATCAGGATGGTCTGGAGGTCAGTGCGCTTGGGCATTCCAGAAAGGGAGTATGGCACGGGGAGGGGAGAGGGGGGGTGAGCGGTGTGTATGAGTATGCAAGTGATGGTCTCTTACGCGCCGTTGAAGTATCCCCATTTGGCAAGAGCGACGGTTTGGAAGCTCCAGCCCTCCCGCCTGCGAGCAGACGAAACCTGGGATCGCCAGAGCGATAGCTCAAGGTCGGGAAAGGTGTAGGTGTGGCCGCCTTCTGTCTCTGGCGCTGGCGTGGCGTCTTGACCAATCCACTTCACGGCTTCTGCGGCGGCTAGCTCGAAAAGGTTGGAGCCCTTGTAAACGGCAGCTACCGTACCCCCTGCCGAAAGCTCAATGAACTCCACTGTGTCAGTAGAGTCGAAAGCTACCCGAAAATTTCGGCTCAAATAGTCCTCCTCTTGAGAGTTGCGGCCCTGCTGCATTTCCCCGAAGCCTGCCATAGCTTGCCGAGCCTCCTGGCGAGACATACCAAGTTTCACGGGGCCAACGCCTACGTGTGGAACCACTTGAAAAGCGTGAACTTGCATGTTCCCCATGCTACTGGTCATGCCCCCGCATCTACCCCAGCGGACGCCCCTGCATTCGCGGGATGCGGATTCGGGTGAGTGATGTGCTGGAGTTGCTGGGGGTAGGGGTGGACGAGATTCTGGGGGACTACCCGGATTTGGAGCGGGAGGATATTGAGGCGGTGCTGCTCTGGGACGCTGAGAGTAGCAAGTCTCCCTCTTAACTCTGGCTATACTGGTGTCCATTTCCTGGGAGGTCTGGTATGGCCGTGAAGCGGGTGGGGATCAAGGAGTTCAAGGACAGGGCGACGCAGCTTCTCGCCAGCGGGGAGCCGCTGGTGGTGGAGCGGCATGGGAAAACGATTGGCTATTACACACCGATCAAAGCCCCAGATCCCGTGGCCCTGCGGGAAGCGCAGAACGCCTTTAACGAGAAGATGGAGGAAGTCGCCCGGAAACTCGGCATCAGCGTTGAAGCTCTGGAAGACGAGTTGTTTGGTGCCCCCCCTCAGGAGGTGGCTGAGGAGAACACCAACGCTTCTCTCTCGGCAGGTCGGCTCTGAGACTTGTTCTCGATGCAAATATCGTCGTGGGAGAACTGCTGCGGCGGCGTGGTCAGGTGAGGTTCGAGGTCCTGGACGCCGAGTTGCTCATGACGCCCCGGGCCTCCAGAGAGGCGACCTACGAGCTGGAGCGGCGACTGGAGATCATGGCGACCCGAGCTGGTCTGAGTGAGGGCGGGCGGCAAGCCTGGCTCCTCACCGCGCTGAAGCTCCTCAGGAGGCGCGTGACGGTGATCCCGGAGGCCACCTTTGCCCCCTTCGAGTCCCAGGCCCGCCTCCGCATCCCCCGGGACCCCGACGACTGGCCCACCGTTGCCCTCGCGCTCGCCCTGAATGCAGAGGTTTGGACGGAGGATGGGGATTTCTTCGGCTGTGGGCTGGCAGTGTGGCGTACTGATGTGCTCTACGCGCACCTTGACGACTCGGCGGCCTCAGCCTCCTGAGAACACGCCCCGAATCAGACCCGCCGCAATCGTCCACATCACCACCCCGATCAGCACGTCCAGCACCTGCCACGCCCGGGGCGAGCGCATCAGCGGCGCGAGGCGGCCCGCGAGCAGGGCGAGGGCGAAAAACCACGTCCACGAGGCGAGGACCGTGCCGAGGAGGAAGGCGGTGCGCCCTGCACTCCCCAGCCCCGCGCTCGCCCCACCGATCAGGACCACCGTGTCGAGGATCGCGTGGGGATTGAGGAGGCTGAAGGCGGCAGCCGTGACGAGGATCGTGCCTGGGGTCTGCGCGGCCTGCCCCTCAGTCTGGAGTGTGCCCGGGTGCCGGGCCGACCGGAAGGACCGCCACCCGTACCACAGCAGAAAGCTCGCGCCCGCCAGCGTCCCGAGGGTCACCAGCGCCGGGGACCGCGCGAGGAGCGCCCCGACGCCGAGCACCCCGAAGGTGATCAACGCCGTATCCGCCAGCGAGCACGCGAGCGCCGCCAGCAAGCCATACCGCCGCGTCAACCCCTGCCGCAGCACGAAGGCGTTTTGCGGCCCGATGGCGACGATCAGCGAGAGGCCCAGCGTCAGGCCGCGCAGGAAGGGGGGCACGGGGGAGAGGATAGGCGGGTGACCCGCCGCGTGTGGAGTGTGGAGCGGACGTGCGGTGTTGTGTTTTCTGCTGTTCCTGCAAGCTACCGGCCCCCCTGTCTGACCCACTCCCCACGCCGCCGTCCGTGAGCGCCCAGACTGCCCCCATGCCAGAACTCCTGCCGCGTGCCCGGTCGTCTTCGGAGAGCGTGTTCGCGCATATGAGCCGCCTCGCGCTCAAGCACGGGGCCGTCAACTTGGGGCAGGGCTTTCCCTCCGACCCGCCGCCCGCCTTCCTGCTCGACGCGGCACGGCGGGCGGTGGGCACGGCGGACCAGTACTCCCCCCCGATTGGCCTGCCTGTCCTCCGGGACGCCATCGGCACCGACCTGGGGGTGGACGGCGCGGACGTGGTGGTGACCTCGGGGGCGACCGAGGCGCTCAGCGTCCTGGCGCTGGCCCTCTACGGCCCCGGCGACGAGGTGCTCATGCTGGAGCCCGTGTTCGACGTGTACGTGCCTCAGGCCCGCCTCGCGGGCGCCGTGCCCGTCACCGTGCCCATGCGCCTGACGGACGCGGAGGGCTGGACGCTCGACCTGGACGCCGTGAGAAGGGCCATCACCCCCCGCACCCGGGCGCTCCTTCTCAACAGCCCCTACAACCCCACCGGCACCGTCTTCTCACGGACCGAACTGGAAGTTCTCGTCGCCCTCGCGCGGGAGCACGACCTGTGGATCGTCAGCGACGAGGTGTACGACGAGCTTTATTTCGGAGAGCGGCCCACGGCCCTGCGTGACCTCGCCCCCGAGCGCACCTTCACGGTGGGGAGCGCGGGCAAGCGGCTGGAGGCGACGGGTTGGCGGGTGGGGTGGATCGCGTGCCCGCCGGGGCTGGCGCCCAACGTCGCGGCGATCCGGCAGGTGGGCTCCTTCTGCGCGCCCACGCCCCTTCAGGTGGCGGTGGCGGTGGCCCTGCCCGTCGCGCGGCGCACAGGGTTCTACGAGACCCTACGGGCCGAGTACGGGGAGCGGATGAGGCTCCTGGCGGAGGGCCTGCGGAGCCTGGGGGCCACCGTGTTCACCCCGAGCGGCACCTACTTTCTCACCCTGCGCCGTCCGGGCTGGAGCGCCGAGGCGCTGGTGGAGGAGGCGGGGGTGGCCGTGATTCCCGGGGACGCCTTCTTCGTGAACCACCCGGCGCCGGGTGGCCTGTTCCGGCTCGCCTTCTGCAAGTCGCGGGGGGAACTGGGGCGGGCGCTGGAGCGGCTGGAGCGGGCGGCGCGTGTGGGGGCCTAGATACTTTGTTTAGGCAGGACCACCCGGCGCGGCGGAAGTCGTACGCTTTTTCCATGAAAAAGGCCCTGTTCGGACTCCTGGCCCTCTCCGCCGTCTCGACCGCCGCCGCAGACTCGGTGGGCGGGTTCCTGGGTACCAGCTCCGGGCTGTACTACCGCCAGGACCTCACGGTCAACTCCAGCGTGCGCTACGCGCTGAACCTCGACGCCGTGAACCTCTTCCGCGGCGGATCGCTGGGTATTGGCGGCGACGTGGCCTACCTGGGCACGATTCGGAGTGGTGCGAACCTGGCGGGCTTCAACCCGTACTACGGCCTGGGCCTCGGGGCGAGCGTCTCGCTGGGCAGCAACAACGCCGTCGCCGTCTACCCCCACGGCCTGCTCGGCCTGGAGTACCAGGTCACCACGCCCCTGAGCGTCTTCGTCGAGGGCTCGCTGGGTCCCAGCCTCGCCATCGGCGACGGCGGCCTCGGCTTCAACTTCCTGGGCTTCGGCGCCCGCGTGGGCCTCAACTACAACTTCCGCTAGAACATGCCCGCCCTGCACCGCCCCCGGCCCGATGGCTGTGGGGCGGTTTTCGTCGGGCGGCCCCGTCCCGCCTGTCCAGACCCCGCCTTGACCCCCTCCCCCCCGGCTGCTACCCTCCCTGCATAGAGATACGCCTCAGCGTATATCCATACAGCCATGCAGACCCCCTCCCCCCGACGCTGACGCCCCGGCCCTTCCCCTGACGGAAGAGGCCGGGCGAGTCGCGCCGGGGGGACTCGTGCTGTCTTTTCAGCCACGCCCCGACTCCCTGGGAGACACTAAGACATGAGCAACCCCAAGATCGTCCTCGCGTACTCCGGCGGCCTCGACACCTCGATCATCCTCAAGTGGCTCCAGACCGAGCGCGGCTACGACGTGGTGGCCTTCACCGCCGACCTCGGGCAGGGCGACGAGGTGGAGGAGGCGCGCGTCAAGGCGCTGAACACGGGCGCGGTCGCCGCCTACGCGCTGGACCTGCGCGAGGAGTTCGTGCGCGACTACGTGTTCCCGATGTTCCGCTCCGCCGCCCTGTACGAGGGTTACTACCTCCTGGGCACCTCCATCGCCCGGCCCCTGATCGCCAAGAAGATGGTCGATATCGCGCAAAAGGAAGGGGCGGTCGCCGTCTCGCACGGGGCGACGGGCAAGGGCAACGATCAGGTGCGTTTCGAGATGACGGCTTACGCGCTCAAGCCCGACGTGGTGACGGTCGCCCCGTGGCGAGAGTGGGAGTTCCAGGGCCGCGCCGACCTCGAAGCCTTCGCCCGCGAACACGGCATCCCGGTGCCCACCACCCAGAAGGACCCCTGGAGCACCGACGCCAACCTCCTGCACATCTCCTACGAGGGCGGCATCCTGGAAGACCCCTGGGCCGAGCCGCCCGCCCACATGTTCAAGCTGACGGTGAGCCCCGAGGAGGCGCCCCTTGAACCCGAGTACGTCGAGGTCGAGTTCGAGAACGGCGACCCGGTGGCGATTGGTGGGGAACGGCTGACTCCTGCCGCCCTGCTGCAACGGGCGAACGAGATCGGCGGACGGCACGGGGTCGGGCGGGTGGACCTCGTGGAGAACCGCTTTGTCGGGATGAAGTCGCGCGGGGTGTACGAAACGCCGGGCGGCACGCTGCTCTACCACGCCCGCCGCGCGGTGGAGAGCCTAACCCTGGACCGCGAGGTGCTGCATCAGCGCGACGCCCTGGCCCCCAAGTACGCTGAACTCGTCTACAACGGCTTCTGGTTCGCCCCCGAGCGCGAGGCGCTTCAGGTCTACATCGATCACGTCGCCTCCAGCGTCACCGGCACCGCCCGGCTCAAGCTCTACAAGGGCAACTGCATCGTCGTGGGCCGCAAGGCCGAGCGCAGCCTGTACGACAAGGACCTCGTGTCCTTCGAGGCGGGCGGCGACTACAACCAGCACGACGCGGGGGCCTTCATCAAGCTGAACGCCCTCAGAATGCGGGTGCAGGCGCGGGTGGAGGCGAAGGCGGACAAGAGGGAAGTCGAGAAGGTCTGAGATGACGCCCGCCGTCAAGCCTCAGCGTGTCCCCGTTTTGGTGAAGTGGAGGGGGCGTCCCAGCCGTCACGTCTGCTTTGAATGCCGCAAGCAGTTTCGCAAGCCCCTGACTTTCCAGGCCGCCCGTTCGCCCTCCGGCAACCTGTTCAATGTGCATGGCCTTGGCATGGGCGCGGCAACTTATCCCTGTCCACAGTGCGGCCAACCTATGACTGTGATGGGGAAAAACTTCCGCGCTCCAGCTCAAGCCGATGCCGAGGGCTGGGAAGTCGCGCGGCGGCTGGCGGCAGCGGGATTTCGTCATGGGCACACGACGGGGCGGAAATATCCGACGCGCTTGAAGGATGTCAACGCATTTCTGGAAGAGAACATGCAACGCACGGACGGTGAAGAGTTACTGCGGAAGTGGGGGAAGAAATGACCCTCGCCCTCCGACCCGCCCTCCCCGCCGATGTGGAAATCATCCAGGCCCAGCGGGACGCGATGTTTCTCGACATGGGGTCTCCTGCCGAGCGGGTGGCCCAGGCTCACGCCGCCAGCCTGAAGTGGTTCCGGGAAGCTCTGGCGGGCGGCTCTTTCAGCGGCGTGCTGGCCGAGCAGGGCGGGCAGGTCGTGGGGGGCGCGGGCGTGATCTGGCAGAGCCTGCCGCCCAGCCCCCGCAGCCTGCCCGTGACGCGCGCCTACCTGCTGAACGTGTACGTGCAGCCGTCTGCCCGCGGGCAGGGGTTGGCGCGCCGGATGCTGCAACACCTGCTGGCCGAATGCGCCCGGCGCGGCGTGGAAACGGTCTCTCTGCACGCCTCCGAGGCGGGGCGGTCCGTTTACGAGGGGCTGGGCTTCACCCCCACGAACGAGCTGCGCCTGACCCTGGGGGAGACGCCGTGACCTTCACCCTGCGCCCCGCTCTCCCCGCCGACGCCCCCGTCTTCCACCCCGTGATGATGGCGGCGGGCATGGACCCGCGCTCCAGTTGGAGCCGCACCACCGTGGACGACGTGCGCTGGAGCCTGGGGCAGGGGGGCGGCTTCCTCGCCTTCATCGGGGAGGAAGCCGTGGGCTGCGTCGGCTGGAGACCGGACGGGCGGGAGACCCTGACCCTCAACAAGCTCTCCACCCGCCCCGAAGCCCGGGGGCGAGGCATCGGCGCCGCCCTCGTGCGTGCGGTGGAGGAGGTCGCCGCGCGGGACGGGTACGCCCGCGTCCTCCTCGCCGTCAGTCAGTACAACCTCGCCGTCTTGCCCTTCTACGAGCACCTGGGCTACCGGGTGGACGGGGGGGCGGTGTACGCGCACGCCAACCCGCACAGCCCGCCGCCGGTGGTGCTGGTGAAGGAAGTGGGGGGATGAGGGGCGTCAGCCTGACCCTGCTGCTTGGCCTCTTCGTTCTGGCCGCTCTGGGCCTGGCCGGTGTGCGGCTGAGGTGGCCGCCGCGCGCCCTGTGGCGTGGAGTGCTTGCCGCCGGTTCGGTGATGACGGTGCTGTACCTCGTTTGGGCGGTGTGGAAGACCTTCAGCTTGATCTAACTACCCTCCTCGTGGAGACCGAATGACCCACTCAACCCAAGACAAGAAACTCTGGGGCGGACGCTTCGCCGAAGCCACCGACGGCCTGGTGGAACTGTTCAACGCCTCCGTCCCCTTCGACCAGCGCCTCGCCGAGCAGGACATTCGCGGCTCGCTCGCCCACGTGGCGATGCTGGGGCAGGCCAGCATCCTGACGCCCGAAGAGGTAGCGCAGATTCAGGACGGGCTGAACGCCGTCCTTGCCGACATCCGCGCCGGGACCTTCGAGTGGAGGCTCGACCGCGAGGACGTGCACATGAATGTCGAGGCCGCCTTGCGCGACCGCATCGGCCCGGTGGCGGGCAAGCTCCACACGGCGCGCAGCCGCAACGATCAGGTGGCGGTGGACTTCCGGCTCTTCACCAAGGAGGCCGCACTCGATCTGGCCGGGAAGACCCGGGCGCTGCGGGCCGTCATGGTGGCGGAGGCGGACAGACACCTCACGTCGGCTGGGGGAGGGCCCGTCATCCTGCCCGGCTACACGCACCTTCAGGTCGCCCAGCCCATCCTCCTCTCGCACTGGTTCATGGCCTACGCCGCCATGCTGGAGCGCGACGAGGGCCGCTTCGAGGGCGCCGCCGAGCGGATGGACGAGTCGCCGCTGGGGTCCTCGGCGTTGGCCGGGACGCCGTGGCCCATCGACCGCCACGCCACCGCCGCCGCCCTCGGCTTCACGCGCCCCACCGCCAACAGCCTCGACGGGGTGGGGAGCCGGGACTTCGCGCTGGAGTTCCTCTCGGCCTGCGCGATTCTCGCCGCGCACCTCTCGCGCCTCTCCGAAGAACTGATCTTGTATTCGACCTTCGAGTTCGGCTTCCTGAGCCTGCCCGACTCGCACACCACCGGCTCCTCGATCATGCCCCAGAAGAAAAACCCCGACGTGGCCGAACTCGCGCGCGGCAAGGCGGGGCGCGTCTTCGGGAACCTGATGGGCCTGCTGACGGTGGTGAAGGGCACGCCGCTGGCCTACAACAAGGACCTTCAGGAGGACAAGGAAGGCGTTTTCGACTCCTACGACACCCTGAGCATCGTCCTGCGGCTGTACGCCGACATGCTGCCCAGGTCGGTGTGGCACGCGGACGTGACGAAAGCGGCGGCGGCACGCGGCTTCTCGACAGCGACGGATGTGGCCGACTTCCTGGCCCGGGAGGGCGTCCCCTTTCGCGAGGCGCACGAGGTCGTGGGCGGTCTGGTCGGCCTCGCCAGCCGTTCCGGGCGGCAACTGTGGGACCTGACCGATGAAGAACTGCGGGCGGCCCACCCCCTCCTGAGCGCTGAGGTCGCCCGCCGCCTCACCGTCGAGGAGAGCGTGCGGGGTCGGCGGAGCTACGGCGGCACGGCGCCCGAACGGGTGCGCGAGGCCGTGGACGCGGCGAAGGCGGCGCTGGAATGAGGGTCGTCGTGGACCTCGACGGCACCCTGCTCGCCAAGCGGGAGGCGGAGTGGGCGCACTGGCTCGCGCACCCGGGGGACAATCCGCAGATCACTCGCGCGGATTTTGGAGAGGGTGAGGTTCTTCTAGAAAACGACCTCTGTGTCTATACGCAAAGCTCGCGGTACTTCGAGGGCCTGCCCCACTCCGGCCTGATCGTCACCAAGCGGCCCTGCGCCACCGTCTTCGACCTCACCCCCGAGGAGGCCGCCGCCACCCACGCCCTGCTCGCCGAGGTCAAGGCGCACCTCGACGCCACCGTGAAGCCCGACGGGTACACGGTGGGCTGGAACGTCTTCCCGGCGGGGGGCCAGCACCTCCCCCACGTCCACCTGCACGTCATCCCCCGCTGGCATACGGACGCCTCGGCGGGGGCGGGCGTTCGTTACTTCCTCAAGGAGGCCGCGCGTCAGGCCCGGCCTCTTTCCCCGGGAGGGCACCCATGACCCTGGACCAAGGCACCCACGTCAAGCTCCGGCAGGCGGGGGGCGAGGCCGACCTCGACACCCTGCGCGACCTCATCCTGGCGGTGGGCCTGAGCAGCGAACGCGGCGCGATCACGGCGACCTTCCAGGGCTCGACGTACTGGATCGCCGACCTCGACGGGCGGCCCGCCGGGTGCATCGGCCTGGAACATGGGGAGGGGGCTTCTCTCATCCGCTCGGCCACCGTGCTGCCCCACGCGCGGCGGCAGGGGCTGGGGCGGGCGCTGGCGACGAGCGCGCTGACCCAGGCGACCCTGCGCGGCGACCGGGCGGTGTACCTGTTTTCGAGTGACGCGGGGCCCTTCTGGGAGCAGTTCGGCTTCACGCGGGTGGCGCCCGAGACGGTGGCCGCCGCCCTGCCGCAGACGCCCCAGGTTCGCAGCGGCGAGTGCCGGGGGTGGTTGAAAGACGAGGTGGGCTGGATGCGGGCCCTGGGTGCGCCGTCCTGGCCGGGGGGAGCCTGAAGTCATGGTGACCGAGCTGCGCTATGCTTCCTCCACGCACAATTCCGCCTCCCCGCAGGCCCGCGTGGGTCTTCGGAGGGGCGCCCCCCACGGAGGACTTTCCCATGACCGACCCCAATGTGAAGATCCGACTCGCTGGCCCCCAGGACAAGGAGACCGTCACCCGCGTGATGCAGGAGGCCGGGCTGGAGACGGAGGCGGCCCTCGCCGAGGGCACGACCTACTGGATCGCCACGCGCGGCGAACAACCCGTGGGCGCCATCGGCCTGGAACACGGGGACGGGGCCTCGCTGCTGCGCGGCGCGGCGGTGCTGCCGAATGTGCGCGGAACTGGGCTGGGCCGCCGCCTCGTGATGGGGGCCGTGCAGTACGCCCAGGGGCGGGGCGACCGGGCGATCTACATGTTCAGCAAGGGGGGCGACTGGAGCAACTTCGGCTTCCAGCAAGTCCCCCTCGCCGTGGTGATGGGCGAGCTGCCCGACACGCCCCAGATTCGTGCCTACCGCGCCCGCAGCGAGCGCCCCGGCGGCACGACCTGGATGCGTCCGCTCGACCGGGCGGCGAGCAAGGCGTAGGGGGGGAGGGAGACCGTGGACCGTGGATCGTAGGAAGGGCTGAACCTTTTCCCACGGTCCACCCTCCACGGTCCACGTTCCAGCCGAGCCTCGCGGGGCGGCGTGGCGGAGGGCGACCATGACCCTCCTCTCCCTCGACTCCATCGCCGTTCCCGACCTGCACCCGCAGGCGCCGCTGAGCACCCGCAAGGCCCGGCTGTCCGACATCGACGCCATCCACGAGCTGATCGGCTACTGGGCGGCGCGGGGCCTGATGCTGGTGCGCTCCAAGGCCCTGCTCGCCGAGACGATCCGCGACTTCCACCTCGTGCTCGCCGAGCCTCACGGGGGCAGGCCGGGCGGGCTGGCGGGGGTCTGCGGCCTGCACATGCTCGCGCCCGATCTGGCGGAGGTGCGCGGCCTCGCCATTCACCCCAACATGCAGGGGCGGGGGCTGGGCAAACAGCTCGTGGAGGCCTGCGAGGCCGAGGCGCGTGACATCGCCCTGCCCGCCCTCTTCGCGTGGACGTACCAGCAGGGCTTTTTCGAGAAGTGCGGCTTTACCCGGATCGAGAAGACGAACCTGCACCCGAAGGTGTGGAGCGAATGCCAGCGGTGCGCGTTCTTCGAGAACTGCAATGAGATAGCGATGTATAAGGAGCTGGGGTAAAGGAGGCTATACATGTGGCAACCAGAAACAGTTTTTCTTGTTGATTTTCAAGGCAAAGAGGAAGTTTGGACTCTAGGGTCGGGCTTCGAGTTAAAGGAAATCGGCAAAACCTTCGGCCCGGATAGTATAGTTGGACAACTTTTAGAGTATTCCAGTGAGGGTCAGAAGCTGGAGTGGGAGGGACCGGGTGGCAAAAAATTCTTTGCAGTCGTCAAAAGCATTGTTGGGGAGGAGTATCAGAAGACAACAGCCGAAATTGAAGGCGATTATCCGTTTGGACCTTTAGGAAATTACTCAAACTACGGGGCGACTAAAGCAGAAGGTCGTTCTAGGGATTTAATAATTAAGCAGGCAGAAGATTTTGAGGAAAACTACAGGAGGTTTGGAGACCCTTTTACTTGTCTAGAATCAGTCAAAAAGTTTCGTATAGCAAATATGCTTTTTAAAGCGCATTCTTTGGTTGACGAAATCTCGGGAGAAGGTAGGGTAAGTAAATATGCCAAAGCCTTGAAAGCAGCTCTGTTACTTGATGAAAATAAGAAAGAGGAGGCGAGTATTTTGCTTGGTGTGTTGCCCGAAGAGCCTGTAGTCCTAAGAATTAAAGCAAGGCACGCGAGTATGACTGGTAATTTCATTGCAGCTCAAGAGTACTGGCGTAGGGCTGAAAGTATGGGCAGTATAAATAGGAAATAGCAGAGCTGTCTATACTCATACAACCGTAGTGTTAGAACACTTGTATTCTGTCTTTTTTGTTACTCTCTATGGCCGAAGTCGATGGCTGAGAGCTGACAGCTCCCCCACCATGAAGCCCGGCCCGTGAGCCGGTATGGAGGCCCCCTATGATCCGAAAAGAACGCGCCATCCTCGCCCTCGAAGACGGCACCGTGTACCGGGGCTACGCCTTCGGGCACCGGGGCGAGACGGTCGGCGAGGTGGTGTTCAACACCTCCATGACGGGGTACCAGGAGATCATGACCGACCCCTCGTACAACGGGCAGATCGTGACCATCACCTACCCCCACGTCGGGAACTACGGGGTGGCGATCTACGACATGGAGAGCAACAAGCCCTACGTGCGCGGCTTCATCTCCCGCGAGTTCTCGGGTGACTACTCCAACCACCGCGCCCAGCAGTCGCTGGAGAGCTTCATGCAGCAGTACGGCGTGGTGAGCATCCAGGGCATCGACACCCGGGCGCTCGTGCGGCGGCTGCGGACGGGCGGCGTGGTCAAGGGCGTGATCGCGCACCGCTCGTACACCCACCCGGAGGACCCCTACGGCGAGTTCTCGCCCGCCGAGGAGCAGGTCTACGTGGGGCGCGCCCGTGACCACCAGGACATCGACGGGCACGACATGACGAGGGAAGTCACGACCTCCCTGCCCTACGCCTTCCCCACCCTGCGGCACGGCAAGCGCGTGGTGCTGATGGACTTCGGCATCAAGCACACCATCATCGAGCGGCTGGCGGAGGTCGGCATCGAGCCCATCGTCGTGCCCGCGCACACCACCCCGGCCCAGATCATGGCGCTCCAGCCGCACGGCCTCTTCCTGTCGAACGGCCCCGGTGACCCCGCGCCCCTAGAGTACGCGCACAAGACCGCCTGGGAGCTGATGGGCCTGCTGCCCACCTTCGGCATCTGCCTGGGGCACCAGATTCTGGGCCTCGCGGCGGGAGGGCGCACCTTCAAGATGAAGTTCGGGCACCGGGGCGGAAACCAGCCCGTCAAGAATCTGCTTACCGGGAACGTGGAGATCACCTCGCAAAACCACGGGTACGCGGTGGACATCGAGTCGATTCCGAACGGTGCCTTCGTCGCCACGCACGTCAACCTCAACGATCAGACGCTGGAGGGGATGGCGCACTCGCGCTACCCGGTCTTCTCGGTGCAGTACCACCCGGAGGCGAGCCCGGGGCCGCACGACAGCCGCTACCTCTTCGACCGCTTCATCGAGGAGATCGACGCCTTCGACGGGACGAGCGGCACGCCGGTGGAGAAGGCGACCGCGGGGCGGCTGGGCATCTGAGCGACCCCGTTTCTTGCCCATGAAGTGGATGACCGACGGCTGGAGAATCTCTCCGGTCGTCGGTTTTTGTTCAAGGCTCGGGACCTCGGATCGGCTGCACTCTGGGGAGGGCCGCTTTACCTTTCCTTGAAGTCAAGAGGGTTCGTACCGTCCGCCCCGGGAGGGTAGGCAAGACTGCGGGGCGAGTTGTGCCCCGGCGTGAGCCGCCCCCAGGAAAGGACACCATGACGGACCAACCCAGCCTGTTCGACCTGCCGCCTCAATCGGATACCAAGGACGCCCCCCCCGCCGTCCACCTCCCCGGCGGTTGGGACGAGGTGCTCGCCGGGGAGACATCTAAGCCCTATTTCCGCGACCTCCTCGCCTTCGTGGCCCGCGAGCGCGAGGCGGGCCCCGTGTACCCGGCCCAGGAGGACGTGTTCAACGCGCTCGCCTACACCCCCTACGATGGGGTCAAGGTCTTCATCCTCGGCCAGGACCCCTACCACGGGGCGGGGCAGGCGCACGGCCTGAGCTTCAGCGTGCGGCCCGGCGTACGTCCGCCGCCCAGCCTCGGGAACATCTACAAGGAGTTGCGCGACGACGTGGGCTTCAAGCCCCCCAAGCACGGCTACCTGGTGCCCTGGGCGCGGCAGGGCGTGTTGCTCCTCAACGCCGTCCTCACCGTGCGGCAGGCTGAACCCAACAGCCACGCGGGGAAGGGGTGGGAGACCTTCACCGACGCCGTGATCCGCGCCGTCAACGCCAAGCCGACCCGGGTCGTCTTCGTGCTGTGGGGCGCCTACGCCCGCAAGAAGGCGAAGCTCATTACGGGGGGGCAGCACGTGATCATCGAGTCCGCGCACCCCAGCCCCCTGAGCGTGGCGAAGTTCCTGGGCACGAAACCCTTTTCCAAGGTGAACGCCGCGCTGGAGGAGGCGGGGGAGACGCCGATTGACTGGCAGCTTCCCGAGAAGGCGGAGGAGCAGTAGGGATGCCCAGCCGCACCGAACTCCTCCAGGATGAGTACCTGCGCCGCGAGGGGAACGATCCCAAAGCCTTCCGCTACTTCTGGCCCGACGGGGAGGAGTACACGGACGAGGAGGGCATCCTTCGCATTGCCGCCCTCGCCGTGCCCCCCGCATACGAGGGCGTGTACGTCTCCCCCGACCCCGACGCCGAGTTGCAGGCGTTCGGGCGGGACGCTGCCGGGCGGCTCCAGTACCGCTACCACCCAGACTTCATGCAGGCGGGCGCGCTGAAGAAGTGGCAACGCCTTACGCGTTTCGCGGACGCGTTGCCGACCCTGCGGATGGTGACGGCCTCGGACCTGCGCCTCTCTGGCCTGCCCCGGCGCAAGGTACTCGCGCTGATGACCCGGCTCCTGCACGTCGCCCACTTCCGGGTGGGGAGCGACGCCTACGCGCGGGCGCACAAGACCTACGGCCTCTCGACCCTGCGCCAGCGCCACGTCAAGGTGGAGGGCGGGACCGTGACCTTCACCTTCCGGGGCAAGCACGGGGTTCACCAGCACCGGGTCATCCGCGACCGCACCCTCGCCAATAACATCGCGCGGCTCCTCGAACTGCCCGGCCCCTGGCTCTTCCAGAGCGTGGAGGAGGACGGCACCCGTCTGCGGGTGCGCGCTCCCGACCTCAACGCCTACCTGCGCGAAGTGGTCGGCCCCTTCACCGCCAAGGACTTCCGCACCTGGGGCGGCACCCTCGTCGCCGCCGAGTTCCTGGCCGAGGCGGGAGCGCCGGGGAGCGAGCGGCAGGCCCGCAAGACCCTGGTGGAGTGCGTCAAGTACGTCGCCGAGGATCTGGGGAACACGCCCGCCGTCACGCGCGGCAGCTACATCTGCCCCGTCATCTTCGACCGTTACCAGGAGGGCAAGGTCCTCGACGACTACGAGCCGCGGGCGGGCCGCGCTGAGCCCGACCTGGAGGGCCTGACCCGCGCCGAGGCCGCCCTCAAACGGATGCTGGAGAGCGAGAAGACCCTCAGGACGCCCAGGACGAGGCGGAAAGAGAAGGTCGCGGCCTGAAGAACATGCTGCCCCCAACCTCCCGGGCCCGCACGGTGGCCCGCATCCTGCTGGGGGCGGCGCTGACTCTGGCTGGTGTCGGCCACCTCACGACGCTGCGGCGGGAGTTCCAGGCGCAGGTGCCGGGGTGGCTGCCGCTCGATCCCGACTTCGTGGTGCTGGCGTCCGGGGTCGTGGAGATCGTGCTGGGCGCGGCTCTGCTCGCCCTGCCGCGCCAGCGGGTGACGGTGGGGTGGGTGGTGGCCGCCTTTTTCGTCGCCGTCTTCCCCGGCAACGTGTCGCAGTACCTCACCCGCACGGACGCCTTCGGGCTGAACACCGACGGGGCGCGGCTGACCCGGCTGTTCTTCCAGCCCTTGCTGGTGCTGTGGGCGCTGTGGTCTACCGGGGCGTGGCCGAGGCGGCGTTAGGATCGGGGCAAGCCGGGTGCCATCGCCTGCTGCTGACCTTTCCTTCTGGTGGGGGGTTGGGCCTTGCGAGGCTGTGGAGCGGCAGGGGGAACACAACGGGCAGCCCAGCGAAGCTTGTCTCTATCAGGAAGGCTCGCTCTCCTCATTCATCTCAGCCTGAGCAGCGTCCAAGTCGGCTACCAACTGGTCGTAAAATTCGTTCAATTCCGGCTTGGCTTGAAACAGGATTTCTTTCGCTTCCTTGACGGTCAAACCGCATACACCACGCACGACGTACATAATTTCCATCGAACTCAAACCCCGCCGCTTCGCCTCCTCCGCCACCGCCAGCGGCCCCGCCTCAGCCAGCACCCGGTAGGGCTCCAAATCCAGCCCGTTCACAACCGCACCAAATCCCGCCCCACCTGCCCGATGTTCTGCTTGCCGCATAGGGCCAGGGCCAACCGCAACTCGTCTTGCAGGAGGTCGAGGGTGCGCCGCACGCCCGCCTCCCCGCCCGCCGCAAGGCCCCACAGCGCCGCCCGGCCCAGAAACACGCAGCGGGCGCCGAGGGCCACGGCCCCCAGCACGTCCGTCCCGCGTGTCACGCCGCCGTCGAGGTAGACCTCCACGCGCCCCGCGACGGCCTCCACGACCTCGGGCAGGGCCTCGATGGAGCTGACGGCGGTGTCGAGCTGCCTTCCCCCGTGGTTGCTGACCCAGACGTGGGCTCCGTGCTCGGCGGCGAGCCGGGCGTCCTCGGCGGTGAGGATGCCCTTGAGGACGACCGGCAGCGCTGTGACCGACCGCAGCCAGGCGAGGTCGGCCCAGGTGAAGGCCTTGTCCACCAGCCCCTGAAAGTAGTTCACGAGCTGCGACCCGCTGCCCGATTCCATCCGGGCGAGGTGCTCGCGGCTGCCCGCGTTCGGCACACTCAGATGCGGCGGCAGGGCGAAGCGGTGGCGTTCGTTCGGCTCGCGGCGACCCACGAACGGCGCGTCCACGGTCACCACGAGGGCCCGCGTCCCCGCCGCCTCGGCCCGGCGCACGAGGTCGGCGCTCGCCTCCCGGTCGGTGGAGGGGTAAAGCTGGAACCACAGGCGGCCCGCCGCGTCCTGTGCCACGTCCTCGATGGGCGTGTTGCTGAAGGTGCTCAGGGTCATCAGGCTTCCTGCCGAGGCCGCCGCGCGGGCCGTGCCCCTCTCCGCCGTCTCGTGCGCGAGACCGTGGAAGGCACTCGGGGCGATGCCCACGGGACAGGCAAGCGGCAGCCCCAGCACCTCACTGCGGGTGTCCACGTTCGACACGTCCACGAGCACGCGGGGCCGCAGACGAATGGCGCGGAAGCCCTCGCGGTTCGCCCGCAGCGTCACCTCGTCGTTCGCGCCGCTTGCGTAATACTCCAGCGCGTTGCGGTCGAGGCGGGACCGTCCCAGGGCTTCGAGGTCCGCGAGGTTCACCGTGCCGCTCAGCTCGGGCACGTCGGCGTCCGGCAGGTTGATGGTGGTCACATGGCCAGCCTACCCGGGTCGGGCGGCAGGAGGTAGGTATCAGGGGATGCCGTTTTCCAGGTCCATCTCGGCGTGAAGGGCGTCCAGATCAGCGAGCAATCGGGTGTGAAAGGTGTGCATCTCCGACCAAACTTGGTGGAGGACCCCCTTTGCATCTTCGGTACTTATGCCACACACTTCGCGCAGGACATAGATGACTTCCATCGGGCTTAAGCCTCGCCGTGCCGCTTCCTGTGCAAGGACGAGCGGTTCAGTGTCAGGAAGCGTACAGAAGGGTTCCAAATCGGGCTTATTCCAAGCCATAACCCAGCCTACCCGGACGGGGTGAACGCTGACGGCCCTCCTCCCCTCCATCCCTCACACTCTTGCTATGCCCCGCCCCCACCCCACCCCGCCCGGCCCCGGTCAGGAAAGCGTCTGGGACTACCCCCGCCCGCCCCGGTTGGAGCGCACGCCCGCGCGGCTCGAAATCTGGTTCGGTGGGGTGAAGATCGCGGAGACGACGGGGGGCTTCCGCGTGCTGGAGACGAGCCACCCGCCCACCTACTACCTGCCCTCTGACGCTTTCCTGCCCGGCGTGCTCGTTCCGGCGGGCGGCGGCAGCGTCTGCGAGTGGAAGGGCGAGGCGACGTACTGGACGCTGCGGGTGGGTGGCAAGACGGCGGAGGGGGTGGCGTGGAGCTACGAGCGGCCCACCCCCGCCTTCGCGCCCATCGCCGGGTATGTGGCCGTCTACGCGGGCCGGGTGGACGAGTGCCGGGTGGACGGCGAGCGGGTGACGCCGCAGCCGGGCGGCTTCTACGGCGGGTGGGTCACGTCGAACGTGGTGGGGCCCTTTAAAGGCGAGCCGGGGACACTGGGCTGGTAACCTCCTCCCCATGCTCCACCCCGAGACCCTGCCCCTTGTCCGGGCCTTCGCCGAGGAGGGCGTGACCTGCTGGCTCATCGGCGGCCAGGAGTTCGACCGCCTGGCCGCCGCACCCGTCCGCGACCACGACGACATCGACTTCCTGGTGCGTGAGGAAGACGGAAAGCGGGCCGTGACGGTGCTGGAGGGGTTGGGGTTCACCCACGCGCACGGCTTACTGGAGTCGGGGGACGTGTTCTACCGCCGGGGTGACCTGCTCGTGGACCTCGTGCCGATCCGGGGTGACGTGACCCCGCCGCGCACCCTCGGGGAACTGTCGAGGATCGCCTGGCCCGCTGACCTCCTCGCGCCGCATCTCGTCGAGCGGGAGGGGGTACGGGTCCGAACCCTCACGCCCGCGATGCACCGCGCCATGAAGGGCGTGGTGTCCGCCTTCTACGGGGTGAACTTGCGGGGGAAAGACCGGGCGGACCTCGCCGCTCTTGCTACCCTGCCGCTATGACGGGTTCAGGGCCTTCCTCAGACTCTCGCGTGCGCTCACGGCTCACCGCCCTGGCGCAGGGCTTGCGGCACTTCCACTCGGCACTTCTCGACTTCGCCAAGGGCGAGTACGAGTTCCTGCACGGGCCGGTGAAGGGTCCCTTTGCCCTCTACTCGCTCGTGATGAACGACCCCTCCTTCCAGTGGCTGCGCCCCCTCTCCGGCCTGATGGCGACCCTCGACGAGGTGCTGGACGCCAAGGACACCACCCTCACCGAGCGCAACGTGCAGGACGTGCGTCAGGCCCTCGGGCTCCTGTTCGCCGAATCCGACACCCGCTTCGCCGACTTCCGCGCCGGGTACGTCCGCGCCCGTGGGGAGGCCCGTGTCCGCGAGACCGAGGCCCGCTGGCGTGAGGCCCTGAACAGCCTGGAGGCTTGACATGCGCCTCGTCGTGGGCCTGGGCAATCCGGGGCCGAACTACGCCCGCACCCGCCACAACGTCGGCTGGCTCGTCGTGGACGAGGTGGCCCGCCGCTGGGGAGCGGTGTGGCGCAAGGAAAAGGACGCCGAGGTCGCCGAGATTCGCGTCGGCCCGGCCCCCGGTGCGCGGGTCCTGCTGATCAAGCCCATGACCTTCATGAACGCGGCGGGCAAGGCGGTCGGGCCGCTCGTCTCCTTCTACAAGTTGGAGCCGGACGCGATGCTCGTCGTGCAGGACGATTTGGATAGCCCCTTCGGCCTGCTGAAGTTCCGGCTGGGCGGGAGGCACGGCGGGCAAAACGGGGTGCGGGACATCATCCGGGTGCTGGGCACCGACGCCTTCCCGCGCCTGAAGGTCGGCATCTCGCGCCCCCCGGCGGGCTGGGACCCGGCGGACTGGGTGCTGAGCCGCTGGCGGGAGGAGGAGGCGGGCACCCTCGCCGAACTCGTGCGGCTGGGGGCGGACGCGGTGGAAGCCTGGGCTCAGCACGGGCTGGCGGAGGCGCAGGGCCGCTTCAACGGCACCGACCTGCGCCCGAAACCCGCCGTTCCGTCTCAGGAGACGCCCCAGCCCGAGCCCGGCGTATCCTGACCGCCATGACCACAACCGAACTGCGGCTGGATGTCCTTCATCAGCTCTCGAACCTCAACGGCGTGCCGGGCTACGAGGACGCCGTGCGCGACTTCGTGCTGCGCGAGCTGGAGGGCCTGGCCGACGAGGTGCGGGTGGACCCGCTGGGCAACGTGATCGCCGTGCGCCGGGGCCGGGAGGACGCCGCCGAGGGCCGCGAGCGCGTGATGCTCAGCGCCCACATGGACGAGATCGGCTTTCTGGTGCGCTTCATCGACGACCGCGGCTTCCTGCGCGTGCAACCGCTCGGCGGCTTCGACCCGCGCAACCTCTTCGCCCGCAACGTGACGGTGCAGACGCGCGGCGGGGCCCTGCCCGGCATCATGACGCCCGGCGGCAAACCCATCCACATCTCCTCCCCGGAGGACCGCAAGAAGGTGCCCGAGCTCAGCGAGTTCTTCGTGGACCTGGGCCTCGACGTGGACGAGGTGCGGCGCCGGGTGCGCGTGGGCGACATGGTGACGCTCGACCAGACCGCCCGGCAGATCGGCAAGCTCACCGTGGGCAAGGCGCTGGACGACCGGGCCTGCGTCTTCCTGCAACTCGAACTCCTGCGCGCCTTCCAGGGCACCCGCCCCCGGCACGACGTGGTGGCCGTCTTCAGCGTGCAGGAGGAGGTGGGCCTGCGCGGCGCGGGCGTGGCGGCCTACGGGGTGGAGCCGACGCTGGGCATCGGCCTGGACGTGACGCTCGCGGTGGACACCCCCGGCGCGGGTCCCGAGGCGGCGGTCACCCGGCTCGGCGAGGGCATCGGCATCAAGGTCTTCGACTCCTCCATGATCTCGACGCGGCGACTGGTGGACGAGTTCACGGATCTCGCCGAGCGCGAGGGCATCCGGCACCAGCTCGAAGTGCTGCCGCTGGGGGGCACGGACGGCGCCGCCATCCAGCTCTCACGCTTGGGCGTGCCCAGCATCACCCTCAGCGTGCCCACCCGCTACATCCACACGGTTGTCGAGGCCGTCCACGAGGACGATCTGCGCGCGGGCCTCGCCCTGCTCGTCGCCTACCTGAGCTGACTCCACTTCCCTCCCAGTCCCCGCCCGCCTCCCTGCGTGACGGGGTCAACTTTTTGGACGTTTTGCCAGCGTATGACTCTCCACGGCGCCTTCCTCCCCGCTCAAGTGCAAACTGTCGCGGAAAATCTGGACATCTGTTCGAGTTTTTGTTGACACCTCGCATGACTATCCCTACGCTGACCCCATGCAGGGATGCGGACACTGCAAATCGAGCGGCAAAAAGGAGACGCCATGCGGCTGATCACGGCGGTCGTGCGCCCGGAGCGGGTGCAACAGGTCAAGGAGGCCCTCTTCCAGGCGGGCATCAGCGGGATCACCCTCAGCCGCGTGTCGGGGCACGGCGGCGAGCAGGAGATCGTCGAGCACTACCGGGGCACGCGGGTGATGGTGGAGTTCCGGGAGAAGGTCGAGTTCCGCATGGCCGTGTCCGAACCCTTCGTGGACGTGGCGATTCGCGCGATCTGCCAGGGCGCGCGCACGGGCGAGGTGGGCGACGGCAAGATCTTCGTGCAGCCCCTGGAGCGCGTGGTCCGCATCCGCACCGGCGAGGAGGACAACGCCGCCCTGACCCCCGTCACCGAGAAGAAGCTCACGCCGGGCGTCCCGGTCTAAGGAGTCGTGCCCATGCTGCAAAAAACCCTGCCCCTGCTCGCGCTCCTCGGCGGCGCCGCCCTCGCCCAGGCCGACACGCCCACGCTGAACTCCGGCGACACCGCCTGGATGCTCGTCTCGGCGGCCCTCGTGCTCCTGATGACCCCGGGGCTCGCCTTCTTCTACGGCGGCCTGACCCGCGCCCAGAGCGTCCTGAACACCATGATGATGAGCGTCGTGTCCATCGGGCTCGTCGGCGTGCTGTGGATGCTCGCCGGGTACACCCTCGCCTTCGGGGAGGGCGGCAACGCCCTGATCGGCGGCCTGGGCAACCTGGGGCTGGAGGGCCTGGCGGGCGGCCTGACGGGCACCGTCCCCACCTACGTCTTCGCGGCCTTCCAGGCGATGTTCGCCATCATCGCGCTCGCCCTGATCAGCGGCGCGGTCGTCGAGCGGATGCGCTTCGGCGCGTTCCTGCTCTTCGGCGGGCTGTGGAGCCTCTTGATCTACGCGCCCCTGGCCCATTGGGTGTGGAGTGCGGACGGCTGGCTCTTCAGGCTCGGGGCGCTCGATTTCGCGGGCGGCACCGTCATCCACATCGCGGCGGGCGTCTCGGCGCTCGTCGCGGCGTTCGTGCTCGGGCCGCGCATCGGGTACCCCCGCACGGCGCACGTGCCGCACAACGTGCCCTTCGTCCTGTTGGGAGCGGGGCTGCTGTGGTTCGGCTGGATGGGTTTCAACGCCGGGAGTGCCCTGAGCGCCGGGCAGACCGCCGGGCTCGCCTTCATCACCACATTGATCGCCCCCGCCGCCGCGATGCTGACGTGGCTCGCGTGGGAAAGCCGCCGCAACGGCAAGCCCACCGCCGTCGGCGCCGCCACCGGGCTCGTCGTCGGGCTGGTCGCCATCACCCCCGCCTGCGCCTTCGTGAGCCCGTGGGCCGCCCTCGTCGTGGGCGCGCTGGGCGCCACCGCGAGCTTCTGGGCCGTGCAGTACAAGCAGTCGCTGCGTGCCGACGACTCGCTCGACGTGTTCGCCTGCCACGGGGTCGCCGGGATCGTGGGCGCCCTGCTGACCGGGGCTCTGGCCTGGACCACCGGTAGCGGCAAGCCCGTCTTTGAGCAGCTCCTGATCCAGCTCGTCGGCGTGCTCGCCAGCGTGGCCTTCACAGGGCTCGGGTCCCTGATCCTGCTCCGGCTCGTCGGCCTGTTCACCCCCCTGCGCGTGCCCACCAGCCAGGAGGTCGCCGGAATCGACATCAGCGCCCACAGCGAGCAGGGCTACTCCGAAAACGAGACCGGCCTCGGCGCCCCCGTCTTCCTCGGCGGCGATTGAGGCCCACCTGAGCCTCACCCCACGACCCTGAACCTCCACGTCCTGCCCGCCTCCGACCGCATCCCCGGGGGCGGGCCGTCTCCTGTTCCGGGGCGGTGTCGCCCGTGCGGTGACGAGTCCCGCGCGCGGTCTCCGGGACGCTTGGCCCTCCGGGACGGGAAAGGAGGCTGTGTTAGGATGCTTCACGAGTCTGACGCCATTTCAAAGGTCGGGCCAACGCACTACTTGCCGTATCCCCCACGCTCCCTGTCTCCGGACGGGGATTTTGGGGCGGGGTGCGGCTGAGTCACGAACGGACGATGTTGCAGGAAAGAAAGGAGGAGGGATTTGGACGTCTCCAGTCGAGTCTTGAGTGAGCTGGCGAGCCGAGAGGCGGCGCTGGACGCGCAGATCGAGGCGGCCCGCGAGGAAGCGAGGCGGGAGGTGGAAGCCGCCGAGGCCGAGGCGGCCCGCATCCTCCGTGACGCGCAGACGCGCGCGCAGGCGATGCAGGCCGAGAGCGAGGCCCAGCTTGGGGCCGAGACCGCGCGCATCCGCGAGGAGGCCCGCCTGAGGGCCGAGCAGGAGGCCCAGGCCACCCGCGAGCGGTCGTCGGCGCGGGTGCAGCAGGCCGCCGAGCAGATTCTGAGGGCGGTGCTGCCGTGATCAACCCCATGCAGCAGGTCGTGATCGCCACCCGCAGACGCGACAGCGAGGCGGTTATCGCGGCGCTGCAAGACGCGGGTGTGCTGCACCTCAAGCCCATCACGGGCGGGCCCCTGAACACCGGGACCCTCGCCGGGCAAGACGCCCAGAGCCGCCGCGAGGACGAACGCCTCCTCGCCCGCGCGGAGAGCACCATCGCCGAACTCGGCGCCTACCGCCCCGCCCCCGCGCCCCTGCCCCCTCAAGGCGAGTGGGAGAGCGTGGTCGAGGGCGCGGCGGGCCCCGTCTCGGCCCTCGCCCGCAGCCGCCAGGACCTCCAGGCGGACCTCGACGCGGAGGCGTCCTACGGGGACGCGGTGCGGGCCCTCGCCCGGCTGGCCGGGGGGCTCGACCGCAGCCGCCGCCTCAGCCTCGTGCCCTTCCTCCTCCAGCCCAGCGACAACCTCGGCGAACTCGACGCGGCGCTTCGCGCGGGCCTTCCCGACCGGTACGCGCTGGCGACGGAGACGGTCGGGCAAAACCGCGTCGGCTTGATCGCCACCCTGCGCGCCGACCGCGACGCCGCCCGGGGCGCCCTGGGCCGGGTGCGCCTGGGCGAACTGAGACTGCCGGGCCGCTTCGACGGGATGCCCCTTTCGGAGGCCGCCGCCGAGATGGAGCGTATCCGGGAGGGTGGGGCCGAACGCCAGCGCCGCCTCACCGAGGACCGCGACCGCCTCGCGGGGGCGCACGGCCCGGCCCTGTTCGCGGTGCGCGACGCCCTCAAGGACCGGGTGGCGATCCACGACGTGCGCGCGGTGTCGGCCCGGGGCAAGTACAGCCTCGCCATGCAGGGTTACGTGCCCGCCGACCGGGTGCCCGCGCTGACGGCGGCCCTGGGCCGGTTCGGCGACGCGGTGAGCTTTGAAGTGCACCCCGTCGACGAGCACCACGACGCCGGGGTGCCCGTGCAGCTCAAGAACAACTCCTACGTCCGGCCCTTCCAGGTCGTGATGGGGCTGATGAGCCTGCCGAAGTACGGGACCTTCGATCCGACCTGGGTGATCGCCATCTTCTTCCCGCTGTTTTTCGGCATCATCATCGCGGACATCGGGTACGGGCTGCTCTTCCTCCTGTTCGGGATGTGGCTGCTGGGCAAGGCCCGCCGGAACGAGGGCTGGGACCTGAGCTTCTTCGGGGCCTACGTGCCGCCCTCGACCCTGCGTGACCTGGGCTTCGTCACCAACGTGATGGCGGCCTGGAGCATCGTGTGGGGCTTTCTGACGGGCGAGTTCTTCGGCACGCTGCTCGAACACCTCCACTTCTTCTACATCAACCCCGGCCTGCTGGACCGGCTGTGGGGCTGGACCGGCCTGAGATTCCCGGTCGAGGCCGAGAAGCTCCGGGAAGGCTATTACAGCGGCCTGATCCCGATCGTCTTCCCACGGCTGGAGACGAGCTACTTCTCTAACGTGGCGCTGGTGTTCGCGCTGCTCTTCGGCATACTCCAGGTGCTGTGGGGTTGGGGCATCCGCGTTCGGCAGGGGATCAAGCACCGCGACGCGACCCACACCTGGGAGGGCATCGCCCTGTTCGGCGGGGTGGGCGCCCTGATCTGCATGGCCTTCGCCACCCGCGCCGGGCAGGACTTCGGCCAGTTCACGAACTTCGCCAGCCCCCTGGTGTGGCTGATGTACCTGGGCTTCGTCCTGTTCATCGTGGGCTACCTGCGGGTGCTCAGGCACTACCCGCTGCTGCCCATCGAGCTGCTGTCGCAGGGCGGCGCGGTCGTGAGCTACGCCCGTATCTTCGCCGTGGGCCTGGTCTCCGCGATTTTGGCCCGCCTGTGCACCGACGTGGGCTGGAGCCTGTTCGAGCGCATCGGATTCCTGGGGCTGATCCTGGGGATCGTCCTCGGGGCGGTGCTGCACTTTTTCGTGCTGGCGCTCACCCTGATCGGCCACATCATCCAGCCGCTGCGTCTGCACATGGTCGAGTTCCTCAACCCGACCGGCTTCAACGCGGAGACGAGCCCGGCCTACAACCCCCTTCGCCGCCTCAGCCCACCCAGCTCTTCCTTGGGCGGGCAGGCCAAATAACTTCAGTTTCGGGAGCCAAACCATGACCAAATACAACAAGATCGTCCTCGCGTCCCTCGTCCTCGCCCTCGCCACGAGCGGTTTCGCCCAGGAGACGGGCGGCGCCAGCGCGTCCACCGACGAGCTGTACCGTGGCCTGCGCGCCCTCGGCGCGGGTCTGGCGCTCGGCCTCGGCGCGCTCGGCACGGGTGTGGCGCAGGCGCGCATCGGCTCCAGCCTCGTGGGCGCGGTGGCTGAGGACGCCAGCAAGGCGGGCAGCCTGCTGCTGTACTTCCTGATTCCCGAAACGCTCGTGATCTTCGGCTTCCTCGCGCTGTTCATCCTCAACTGAGATGGCGCTCGACAAGCTCTTAGAGAACGAAGCGCAGTCGGAAATCGAGCGCGTCCGCGCCGAGGCCCGTGAGCGTTCCGCCCGCATCCTGGCGGACGCCCGGGAGCGCGCGCAGGGCCTGCTCGACAGCCGCACCCGCGCCCTGGAAACCCAGCGTCAGGCGGGCCTCGTGCGCGCCCGCTCCGCCGCCGACCTCGAACTCAGCGCCTCGCGCCTGAATGCGGGAGAGCAGGGCTTGGGCCAGGTGTACGGGATGGTCGAGCAGTATCTCCAGGGCATCACGCAGGCCCCCGAGTACCGCGAGATTCTGGGTCGCCTGATCACGGAAGCCCGCCAGGCCATCCCCGACGCGGAGGCCGTCGAGGTGAATCCCGCCGAGGCTGCGCTCGCGCGCGAACTCGTGACCGACCTGCCCGTGCGGGAGAACCCGGCCATCAACGGTGGCGTGCGGGTCGTGGCGCGCGGCGGCAAGAGCGGGATCACCAACACGCTGGGGGGCCGCCTCGACCGGGTGAAGGGCGACCTCGCCCCGCAGATCAGCCGCCTGCTCGCCGGGGAATAGGACACCTGATGCCCGACGACTACGCTTACATCAACACGCGCGTCCGCGTGATGCGGACCAAACTGCTCGACGGGCGCGCCCTTGACTCGGCGCTCGCCTCGGGCAGCTACCAGGAATTTCTGCGCGTGCTCACCGAGACCGACCTCGCGCCCCAGCTTCGCGAGACGACCGCCGAGGGCGCGGGGTTGCCCGAACTCGACCGGGCCCTCTCGCAAAACCTCTTCGCCACCTCCCGCAAGGTCCTGAATTTTGCCGACGGGCAGGCGCGGCGGGAGATCGAGGTCCTGCTGATGCGCTGGGACCTCGTGAACCTCAAGACCGTGGCGCGCGGCATCGTCAACGGGCGGGGCTCCGACGCGATTCTGGAGAGCCTGATCCCGGGCGGCACGATCAAGCCCGCCGCCCTCCAGACCGCCGCCCAGAGCACCGACCTGGCGAGTGCCGCGACCGCCATCGCCGTCAGCGGGCACCCGCTCGCCCGGTCGATGCGCGACGGGGCCGCCGCCTACGGGGCGAGCAACCGCCTGCTCGACCTCGAGGTCGCCCTCGACCAGGGGTACTACCGCCACGCCCTCGCGGTGTCGCGCAACACCAGCCTGCGCCGTTACCTGGGCCGGGAGATCGACGTGCGCAACGCCCTGATCGCCCGGGGCACGCGCGGCCAGGCGCTCGACCCCAACCTCTTCGTGCCGGGCGGGCATCTCGACGCGGGCGGGTACACCCGGCTCGCGGGCGGGGACGCGAGCGGGATTCCCGACGCGGCGGCCATCCTGGAGGCTTCCACCCTGGAGGACGCCGAGGTCGCGGCCCGCGCAGCGCTCGACACCGCCGCCCGCAACACGTCGATGAGCGACCCCGAGGGCGTGGGCGTCATCCTCGACTTCCTGCGCCGCAAGGAGATCGAGATCGCCAAGCTGCGCCTGATCGGGCGCGGCAAGTTCTACAACCTCGCCACCGACCAGATTCGCCGGGAGGTGCAGGCATGACCGCCAAAGCTGGAGCAGGCAGCCAGACCCAGCGGGTCGCCGTCCTCGCCGACGCCGAGACCGCCACGGGCTACCGCCTCGCGGGCGCGGAGGTCGTCGAGGCGACCCCCGAAAACGCCGTGCGCGAACTCGAACGGGTGATCGTGGAGGGGCGCTACGGCCTCGTCGCGGTCGATACCGGGCTGATCCCCGACCCGGCGACCGCCACCGCCCGGGTGATGCGCGGGCGTGACCTCCCCATCCTGCTGCCCATTCCCAGCCTGAAGGACGCCTTCTCAACCGAGACAGTGGACGCCAAGGCGTACATGGGCAAGCTCGTGCGGGAGACCATCGGATTTGACATCAAGCTCTGAAGTCGGGGGGTCAAGTCGTCGGGGGTCTAGGAAAAAGGCACAAACGCCGTCCTGATCACCTTCTAGACTGAGGACCCCTCGACCTCTCGACCTCTCTCAAGGAGACCAGATGACGCAGACGCAGAACAAGCAGGGCGTCGTGCAGAACATCGCCGGACCCGCCGTGATCGCCAACGGCATGTACGGCGCGAAGATGTACGACATCGTGCGCGTGGGCCAAGAGCGCCTCGTGGGCGAGATTATCCGCCTCGACGGCGACACCGCCTTCGTGCAGGTGTACGAGGACACCTCGGGCCTGACCGTGGGCGAGCCCGTGGTCACCACCAACCTCCCGCTGTCCGTGGAACTCGGGCCGGGGATGCTCAACGGCATCTACGACGGCATCCAGCGCCCCCTCGACAAGATCCGGGAGGCGTCGGGCGACTTCATCGCGCGCGGCATCGAGGTTTCTAGCCTCGACCGCACGAAGAAGTGGCAGTTCACCCCCTCCGTGCAGGTGGGCGACACGGTGAGCGGCTCCTCGATCCTGGGCACGGTGCCGGAGTTCTCCTTCACCCACAAGATTCTCACGCCCCCCGAGGTGCAGGGCCGTCTGCGGATGGTCGTGCCCGAGGGCGAGTACACCATCGACGACACCATCGCGGAGCTCGAAGACGGCACGCGGCTGCGGATGGCGCACTACTGGCCCGTCCGCGCGCCGCGCCCGGTCGCCCGCAAACTTGACCCCAGCCTGCCGTTCCTCACGGGGATGCGGATTCTCGACGTGCTGTTCCCCCTGGTGATGGGCGGCGCGGCGGCGATCCCGGGGCCGTTCGGCTCGGGCAAGACGGTGACCCAGCAGTCGGTCGCCAAGTACGGCAACGCCGACATCGTGGTGTACGTGGGCTGCGGCGAGCGCGGCAACGAGATGACGGACGTGCTGGTCGAGTTCCCGGAACTGGAAGACCCCAAGACCGGCAACCCGCTGATGCAGCGCACCATCCTGATCGCCAACACCTCCAACATGCCGGTGGCCGCGCGTGAGGCGTCGGTGTACACGGGCATCACCCTCGCCGAGTACTTCCGCGACCAGGGCTACTCGGTGTCGCTGATGGCCGACTCCACGAGCCGCTGGGCCGAGGCGCTGCGCGAGATTTCCTCCCGCTTGGAGGAGATGCCCGCGGAAGAGGGTTACCCGCCCTACCTGGGCGCGAAGCTGGCCGCCTTCTACGAGCGTTCCGGCGCGGTGAAGACCCTCGCGGGTGAGGACGGCGCGGTGTCCGTGATCGGCGCCGTGAGCCCGGCGGGCGGCGACATGTCCGAGCCCGTGACCCAGGCGACCCTGCGCATCACGGGTGCCTTCTGGCGTCTGGACGCGGGCCTGGCCCGTCGCCGTCACTTCCCGGCGATCAACTGGAACGGGTCGTACTCGCTGTTCACCCCCATCCTCGACTCGTGGTACCGCGAGAACGTGGGTCAGGACTTTCCCGAACTGCGCCAGCGCATCAGCAACATCCTCCAGCAGGAGGCCAGCCTTCAGGAGGTCGTGCAGCTCGTCGGCCCCGACGCGCTTCAGGACCAGGAGCGGCTGGTGATCGAGGCAGGCCGCATGCTGCGTCAGGACTTCCTCCAGCAGAACGGCTTCGACCCGGTGGACGCCAGCGCCTCCATGCCGAAGAACTACGGCCTGATGAAGATGATGCTGAAGTTCTACGACGAGGCGGAGGCCGCGCTGCGCGGTGGCGCCACCATCGACGAGATCATCCAGAACCCGGTGATCGAGAAGCTGTCGCGCGCCCGCTACGTGCCCGAGGCGGAGTTCATCAACTACGGCGAGGGCGTGATGGACGAACTCGACCGGACCTTCAAGCGCACCGCCCAAGGAGTGAGAGCGTGACCACCCTCCTGAAGAAGGAATACAACGACGTCGCGTACATCTCGGGCCCGCTGCTCTTCGTGAACGCGGCCTCCGACCTCGCCTACGGCGCCATCGTGGACATCAAGGACGGCACGGGCCGCACGCGCGGCGGGCAGGTCATCTCGGTGTCCGACGAAAACGCCGTCATCCAGGTGTTCGAGGAGACGCGCGGCCTCGACCTCGCCACCGCATCGGTGAGCCTGGTGGAGGACGTGGCCCGGCTGGGCGTGTCCAAGGAGATGATCGGTCGCCGCTTCGACGGCCTGGGCCGCCCCATCGACGGGCTGCCCGCCGTGGTGGCCGAGCAGCGCCTCTCGATCAACGGGCAGCCCATGAACCCGGCGGCCCGCGCCAAGCCCGAGGAGTTCATCCAGACGGGCATCTCCACCATCGACGTGAACACGTCGCTGATTCGCGGCCAGAAGCTCCCGATCTTCTCGGGCTCGGGTCTGCCGCACAACGAACTCGCGGCGCAGATCGCCCGCCAGGCGAAGGTGCCCGGCCACGAGGGCGACTTCGCGGTGGTGTTCGCGGCGATGGGCCTGACCCAGCGTGAGGTCTCGTTCTTCACCCAGGAGTTCGAGCGCACCGGGGCGCTGGCTAGAAGCGTCCTCTTCCTCAACCGCGCGGACGACCCCGCCGTCGAGCGTCTGCTGACCCCCCGCATGGCGCTGACGACCGCCGAGTACCTGGCGTTCGAGCACGGTTACCACGTCCTGGTGATTCTGACCGACCTGACGAACTACTGCGAGGCGCTGCGCGAGATCGGCGGCGCGCGCGAGGAGATTCCCGGTCGGCGCGGCTTCCCCGGCTACATGTACACCGACCTCGCCTCGCTGTACGAGCGCGCGGGCGTGGTGCAGGGCAAGCCCGGGTCGGTCACCCAGATTCCGATCCTCTCGATGCCCGACGACGACATCACCCACCCCATCCCCGACCTGACCGGGTACATCACGGAAGGGCAGATCGTGGTGGACCGTGGCCTGAACGCCAAGGGCGTGTTCCCGCCGATCAACCCCCTGCCCTCGCTCTCGCGCCTTCAGGGCAACGGCATCGGCAAGGGCAAGACGCGGGCGGACCACAAGAACGTCTCCGACCAGCTCTTCGCCGCCTACGCGAACGGCCTCGACCTGCGCAAGCTCGTGGCGATCACGGGTGAGGACGCGCTGACCGAGACCGACAAGCTGTACCTGCGCTTCGCCGACGACTTCGAGAACTACTTCATCGGCCAGGGCGACCAGGACCGCTCCATCGACGACTCCCTGACGGTGGCCTGGGCCATCCTCTCCAAGCTGCCCCAGAGCCAGCTCACCCGTCTCTCGCGCGACTCCATCGACAAGTTCTACGGAACGAGGCTGGACGAGATGTGGCGGGGGAACCGGATTTAACGGTCGGTGGTGAGTGGTAAGTTGTCAGTGGGAAGGGCCTTTTCCACTCACCACTTCCCACTCACCCCACCGACGAAGGAGGTGGACCTATGGCAGGACAGATCAGCCCCACCCGCTCCGCCCTGCTGGCGAGCAAGGCCAGCCTCAAGACCGCGACGGGCGGCGCCGACCTCCTCAAGCGCAAGCGGGACGCCCTGATCGGGGAGTTCTTCGCCTTGGTGAAGGACGCGCTCGCCGCACGGGAGCAGCTCGGCGGCGTGAGCAAGGGCGCCTACACTAGCCTGTTCGGCGCGAAGGCGTGGGACAGCCCGGAGGCGGTGGAGAGCCTGAGCCTCGCGGGCAGCGGGGACTACGCCGTGGACATGCAGATCGAGAGCATCTACGGCGTGAAGGTGCCCCGCATCAACGTGCCCGAGCGCGGGCGGCAGGTCAACTTCAGCCCGATCAACGTCGGCGCCCGGACGATCCAGGCCGCGACCGACTTCGGCGGGGTGATGGAGGCCATCGTCAAGGTCGCCGCGACCGAGACGAAGCTGCGACGCATCGGCGAGGAGATCAAGAAGACCTCGCGCCGCGTGAACGCGCTGGAGCAGGTCGTGATCCCAGGAATTCAGGGCGACATCCGCTTCATCCGCGGTGTGCTCGACCAGCGCGAGCGTGAGGAAAGTTTCCGCCTGAAGAAGATCAAGGCGAAGCTGGAGCGCGACAAGGAAGAGAAGAACGTCCAGGCCGGTCAGCACGGCACCGCCGCCGACTGAGCGCCGAGCAGACGCGAGAAGCCGCCCTCAAGTGGGGCGGTTTTTCTCTTGCAAGAGTTCGAGCGCGTGGGTGAGGTTCGTTCGCGCTTGAGCCTCCAGCCCGGCAAACTCGGGCGTGGAGAAGATGTGTTCGCGGTCGAGGAAGCTCTGGAGGACGCGTGCCCGCCCGGCCCGGTATGCCTCCTCGGTGACGAAGCTGTACTCCTGCCGGATGGCAGCGTCGTAGGCGGCAAAGATCTGGGGATCAGCACCCAAGATGCTGAGGTCGGCGTCCACCAGCAGCGCCCCTTCCCGAGTGGCCGGAGGTGTCGTGTGACGGGTGGCGAGGATCAGCGCGCGCACTTCCGCCTCCAACTCTGGGGAGATGCCCTGTCCCCGCAGCCACTCCCCGAACACTTCCGCACTCCGTTCCTCGTTGCCCTCAGCCCGTGGGTCGTACACGAGGTCGTGACCCCAGACCGCGAGCGTGAGCGTCGGGGTCAGAAGGCCGCGCGAGGCGAGGGTGTGCAGCACGGCCCGCACATGATCGGCGTTGTCATAGGCGCGGTGGGGCTCGGCGTAGAAGGGCAGGGCGACCGCCTCGGCGGCGGCCAGGAGATGTTCTCCTTCTTGCACGTCGGTTCCCGAATTACACCTCGGCGGAGGCGGTGAGGTCCGGCGTTTTGCGCTTGAGGGGCGTCTTGCGGGTGGGCATGGTGGCGGGCCGGTGCTCGGGGTCGAGGCCGCACAGGATGTTGTAGGTGCGGCGGATGTCGGCGGCGCGGGCCTCCACGTAGCCCTGCCCGACCTTCCCCTCGTAGGTGTTGGGCTCGGTCAGGTGGTAAGCGAGTTGCAGGGCCTTGGCTTCGAACGTCTTCATACTCACACTCTTATAACGGCCAAAGATCGGGTGAAGGTCAAAGTTGCCCAGCCCTCTCCCGCTACCCCTCCAGCTCTGGCTTGGCGTCCCGCTCCATCAGGTGCGCGAGCCCCCGGGCGGGCGTCCACTCCCCACCCGTGACCTGAGCCACCGCGCGGACGATAGGAAGGTCGTGGCCGTGCGCGGTGGCCCAGGCGTCGAGGAGGCCCGCCGTGCGCAGACCCTCGACCACCTTGCCGCCTTGGGCAGGGCTTTCGCCGCGCGCGATGGCCTCCCCGGCGGCGCGGTTGCGGCTGTGGCGGCTCGTCGCGGTCGCCACGAGGTCGCCCAGCCCGCTCAGGCCGTACACGGTGTCCTCGTGGGCGCCGAGGGCCTGGAGGTAACGTCCCATCTCGCGCAGACCGCGGGTGATCAGGGTGGCTTTCGCGTTGTCCCCGAGCCGCAGCCCGTCCCCCATCCCGGCGGCGAGGGCGATGACGTTTTTGAGCACGCCGCCGAGTTCCACCCCCAGCTCGTCCGTGCTCGTGTACACCCGCAGGGCGGGGGAGACGAGGGCCGCCTGCACCGCCTGAGCGAGGGCAGCGTCCGCGCTCGCCACGACCGTCGCGGCGGGCAGACCGCGCCCCACCTCCTCGGCGTGGTTGGGGCCGCTCAGGACGGCGACCCGGGTGAAGCCCAGCTCCCGCGCGAGGTCAGTCAGCCTTCCCCCGTCCGGCGCGAGGCCCTTGGCGCACAGGACCAACCCGAGGTCACGGGGCAGGCTGGTGAGCAATTCTGGAACGCCCACACTCGGCACGACGACCAGCGCGAAGTCGGCCCCGGCCACGGCAGCCTCCAGGTCGGAGGTGACCGTCACCCCGTCCGGCAGCGTGACGCCCGGCAGATACTCCCGGTTTTCCCGCACCTCGGCGAGGCGGGCGGCGAAGTCGGGGCGCCGGGCCCACAAGGCCGCCCCCCGCCCCGCCCGCGTCGCCGCGACCGCCAGGGCCGTTCCCCAGCCACCTGCCCCCAGCACCGGAACCGGACGGGTCATGCCTCCCCCGCCCAGGCGAAGACCCACACGCGAGGCGTCTCCGCGGACGGCGGTGCGTAATCCGGGTACTCCACGACCTCCCAGCGCGCGAATCCTGCGGCTCCCAGGAGGGGTTCGAGGTCGGCGGGGTCGTACCCGCGTTCGCGGTGCACCTCCAGGAATTCCTCCCAGGTGCCCTGCGCGTCCTGCACCCGGCAAAAGGCCTGGACCACGCCGAGGTCCGCCTCCGGGTCGTGGTGGTGCGACCAGTGGTAGTGGACCTCCCGCCCGTCCGGGGTGTGGGCCAGCCCTTCGACCGCTCCTCCCTCCCAGAGGTCCCGCACGCCCAGCCGGGTGTTCAGGTCGCAGGCGAGCAGACCGCCGGGGCACAGGTGGGCCCGCGCCCGCCCGAGGGCCGCCCCCAGCTCGGCGGGCGTGAGGAGGTTGTTCAGGCTGTCGAAGACGCAGGTCACGAGGTCGAAGGTCTCCCCGAGGTCGAAGGTCCGCAGGTCGCCGACCGAGAGCGTGACCCCCGCGCCCAGCCGTTCGCGCGCCACCCGCAGCATCTCGGCGCTGCCGTCCAGCCCGTGCACCACGAGTCCCGCCGCCGTGAGTTCGCGCGTCAAGCCCCCGGTGCCGCAGGCGAGGTCGAGGGCCGACCGTGGCTCCAGTCCCCCGTCCCGCGCGTAGGTCAGCACGAAGTCGGCCCAGTGGTCGTACTCCACGTCCGCCATGATCGCGTCATACACGGCGGCGAGTGCGGTGAAAGGAGGCTGACTCTGCATGGGGGGTACTCTACCGCCCCCCATCTGTTCAACGCCGCGTCAGGTACCCGGGGCGTTTTGCCGCCAGCATGAATGGGCCGTGAGCTCAGCGGGAAGGCTTCGCCTGTAGCCCTTCTCCCAATCGGGCCGCTACGGTAGGGGCGTTCGATTTCGACATCCCAGGAGGTTTTCCCATGAAGAACATGCTTGCCGTCGCCGTCCTCGGTACCGTCGCCCTCAGCTCCTGCACCCTGGCCGGGAACCCCGTTCGCAAGGACGTGACCGGGCAACTGCGCGGCTTCTCCGCCAACCAGAACCTCGGCCTCGCTCTCGTGGGCTTCAACAACGGCCAGTACACCGCCGACGGCACCCAATCGCAGGTGATCGACAAGTTCCTGACGGGCGGCTTCGCCCTCGACCTGCCCACTAACGTGCCCTACGGCACCTACCGCGTGATCGTCTTCCGCGACGCCAACGGCGACAACCGCTTCAACACCGGGGACACCGTGCTCAGCCGTGACAACGGCAAGCTCCTCGTGTACGCCCAGCGCGACAACCAGTTCTTCGGTGGCACCCGCCGCGGCTGGAACCTCTACACCAGCGCGAGCGGCAGCGTCCAAACCACGCTGCTCAACAACTACGATCTCGACGCCGTTACCGCGCAGTAAGACGGAAAGCGAGGAGGGGAGGGCTCACGGGCCTTCCTCTCCTCACCTGTGAATGACTTGCGCTCAGGGCTCAGCTCCAGACCCCCCGGTGAGCCGCCCCTCCAATATCGCCCGCTGCCTCCCCAACTCTGCCTCACCGAGCACGGGGGAGGCGGCCTGGTGTTGCACGTCGCCCAGCGGCACCCAGCTCACGCAGCCCAGCATCTCGGGGGTCTCGGGGAGGCGCAGCGGCGCGGCGAGCGGACGCACCCGCAGCAGCAGCGCGTGGACCCAGGGCCGGTTGCGGTAGAGAAAGCGTCGCTCAATGGCCCCCGCCGTCAGCGCCTGAAGGGGTTCCAGGGCGAGCGCCTGTTCCAGCGACTCCACCCGGTGGACGGCCACCACCTCGGCGAGGGCGGGCAGCACGATGGTGCCCGGCTCGGGGTCGTCTCGTAGCAGGCCCGTGAACTCGGGGCGCAACTCGGCGGGGTTCTGGTGCAGGAAGGTGGGATAGAGGAGGAAGGCGCGGTGCTCGACCTCGAAGCCCTCGTGCGTCTCCATGATGCCGCCCTTGCGGATCAGGAGGGCCGACCGACCGGAGGTGAGCGCCTGACACTGGGTGTCCCATTCCTTGAGGGCGAAGGTGGTCATGGGGAGAGTGTAGGGGTGGGGGGATGCCGAAATGGCGGAACCGGACTTTCCTTGAGAGCGGTCCCGAAGCAACACCTACGCCACGTCTGAATATCGGAATTCGACAGAGACGACACCAACAGGGGTTGAGCGTGGGCTGACGAGTGGTTACCTGGGTGGTCGCCGAGGCAACAGACTGCTCACGTCCGAAGACCAGATCGGCGACGGCTATAAGCGGCGAGTGCAACACCCATCATGAACCAGGCGATGGGCGCGAACCGGATGATCTCGGGCCAGGTCAGGAGATAGGCGGCGTAGGCGAGAAGACCGCCAGAGACGCCTGGCAGCAGGGTCCGGCTCGACCAGATGGCGGCAGCCAGCAGTGCAATGAACATGACGGCGGCAGGGAGGCCATAGGTCAGGGCATAGTCCAGGTACTCGTTGTGGACCTTGCCTATCGACAGGACCACCGACTCACGCTTACCGTCCGCATGGGTCACCACGAAGCGGGGGGCTTCTCTGGGCGTGGAGTTCAGGCGTCGGACCCCGGCCAGATCGTGCTTGCCGAAGTCTGCCAGCACTTCCTTCTCTGAGCGCTCGTTCATGGCCTGCCACAGCGCAGGCGTTCCCCAACCCAAGAGGGGCCGTTGCCGAATTCCGAAGAGGGCAGAACCCCACAGCACGGCTCGACCGCTGCTGTCCGCGATGGCTTGACCACCCCCGGTCGCGTCGTTGGACAGATTGAAGGCCCGTCCCTCCCCCCGCAGGGTGGTGGTGAAGACACACAGCGCGACTCCAAGGAGGACGGCAGACCAAGACCGAAGGGAAGGGCGGGGACGTGCCCAGATCACCAGCCACAGGAGTCCCACGGCGCCCGCCAGCCAAGCCCCACGTGTAAACGAACCCGCCCACGCCCAAGAAATTAGGATAACGGCCAACCAACCCCACCTGTTCCGTGAGGATGCCAAAGAGGCGAGAGCGACGGGCAGCAGCAGGGTGAGCGCGCCTCCCATATACCCGCGGTTGCCGAGCGTTCCGCCAAAGAGCGTGGCTGACACGCCTGTGATCGCGCCGTCGCCCGGCACGCCCATCAGTCCCACCTGTTGCAGCACATTGGTCAGGGCGAGCAGAGAGCCGCCGAACAGGACAGCCTGTTCCAATCGGTGTAGAGCCTCCGCCTCCGAGCGCACCCAGACGAAGCCCCCTAGCAGCAATGCGAGATAGATCAGGTGCATCAGCACGCCGTCGGCGCGTTCAGGAGCCCCCCACCATCCGGGCCAGCCCACGCCGTTGAGGAGCGTGGAAAGTATCAGCCAGCCGACCCAGACCGTCAGAAGGGCGAGCGGACCTCGGGCGTTTTGAAGCGCCTCCCGGTAGCGCCAGAGCACGAGCAGAGTGGAGGGAAGAACAATGGTGTAAATCCAGAGGACTTTCGGGGCGAGGTACACCTCGTCGAAGGACATGGCGAGGACGGGGTTGATCAGAAGGGGAAGCACCCAGAGAGCAAGAAGCAGCAATCCGGGCGCCGTGCTGGTCGAAGCTTTTGACCCCTGGGCGTGTGTCTGAGTCATCCTCGTGCACCTTAGTTTCCGGCAATCACTGTTCTTCCGTTGTGATAAAAAGTCTTCTCGGTCACGCTGTTGACTGTAACTGTATAATCGTCTTTGTCTGGGTTGATCTCGATTACGGTAGTGATGACAGAGCTGGGGCGCGAGAGACGTGCCTCACCTAACTGAGGATCTTCGCAACTGGTCACGTTGGGGAGTTTTTGGGTGACGGAATCACGTGCAGATTCTATGGATGTCACACAGTGGCGCAGGTAGGCGATCGCCGCGCCGTTGTTGGAATGACGGCGGGCAGACAGGAGATTGGGAACAAGGACGCTGGCGAGCAGGCTGAGAATGGCTATCGTGATCAGGAGTTCCACCAGGGTGAAGCCGCGATCTTTTTGGTGTGATCGTCTCAGATTCATAGTCTTGACACCCTATAGAAACAACCCCCACCCGATCAGGTGAGGGTTGGCGCTTCATGCTCAGCCTTAGCTGCCTTCGACGACTTCCTTGCCGTTGTAGCTGAAGATCTTGTTGGTCTTGCTGACAGCCCTGATGGTGTAGCTGTCGGTAGCAGGGGTGTAGGTGATGGCGCAGCTCGTCAAGCCAGCGGGAGCCGCAACGCCCTGGAGCGTGGCGCAGTTCGTCTCGGTCGGCAGCGCCTGAGTCACGGAGTTGCGGTTGGCCTCGACGGCGGTGACGGTGTTGCGGACGAAGCTCTGGACGGCGCTATCGTTGGCGCGGTTACGGGCGCTGAGCAGGTTGGGGATCAGCACCGCCGCCAGGATGCCGATGATGGCGATCACGATGAGCAGCTCGATGAGGGTAAAGCCCTGGGTACGCGTCTGGTTCTTCATTTTCTTCTCCTGGTTGACCGTCGGGATAAGGAATCGGGAGATGGTCCGTCGGGTCGGGGATGGCGTTGCAGGTGCGGGTGTCTCCCGTCCTTGCTGAGAAGAGGTTAGGAAAGGAGTCCTAACAGGCCTCTTACTGCTCCTTGCCTAAGGGCGGGGGCCCCGGCGGGGGGAGGCGGTGCGGCCCGGGCCGGGGTGGTATGATGCGCGGCAGTTCAGCCTGGTCGTGATCAGGCGAATGGGTCGAGCCTCGGCCCCACCAATTCCATTCCCGGCATGTGCCGCGCGTCGCCTTTCATGGGCGCCGTGCCCGGCGTGACGTGCCTGAAAGAGGTCCCCCCTTGGAACTCACGCCGCGCGTTCCCCCGCACAGCAACGACGCCGAGATCAGCGTGCTGGGGAGCATCCTGCTCGACAACGACACCCTCGCGCAACTGGGCGACACGGTGAGCCCCGAGATGTTTTACCGGGAGGGTCACCGCAAGATTTTCGCGGCGATGCGCACATTGCAGGAGCGGGGCGAGCCGGTCGATCTGGTCACCCTCAGCGAGGACCTGCGGGTGCGAGGGCAGCTCGACGAGGTGGGGGGCCTCACCTACCTGATCGGGCTGGCGGATCAGGTGCCGACCGCCGCCTACGCCGAGCACTACGCGCGGATCGTGCAGGAAAAGCACACGCTGCGGCAGCTCATCAGCGCGTCGGGCAAGGCGATGCAGCTCGCCTACGAGGCGCAGCTTCCCTTAGAAGACCTCCTCGACCGGGCCGAGAAACTGATCTTCGAGGTTGCCGAGCAGAAGAAGGCCGAGGGCTTTCAGGAGATGAGCGAGGTCGTCCACGACACCTTCGAGTACATCACCCTGCTGCACGCCAACAAGGGCATCCCCGACGGGGTGAGCAGCGGCTTTCGCGACCTCGACGAGCAGATCAGCGGGTTGCAGAAGGGCAGCCTGAACGTGCTGGCGGCGCGGCCCTCGATGGGCAAGTGCGTGACGGCGGACACTCCCATCGACGTGCCGGGCACCGGGGAGAGGATCACGGTCGCGGACTTCGTGCGGCGGGGGCTGCCCACGGTGCTGAGCGTGACGCCGGACGGCAGACTGCGCGAGTCGCGGGTGGGTGACTGGATCGACAGCGGCGTGAAGTCCGTGCGCCGGGTGACGACGCGTACGGGCCGGGTGGTCGAGACCACACCCCATCACCCCTTCCTGGGTGTGGACGGCTGGACTCCCCTGTACGACCTGCGGGTGGGCGACCGCATCGCCGTGCCGCGCGCCGTGCCCGTGTTCGGGAAGCGGGACGCTCTCAGCCCGGAGCGGGTGCGCCTCCTCGCCTACCTGCTGGCCGAAGGCGGCCTGACCCAGAGCCGCCCCCGTTTCACCAACGCCGACCCCGCACTCGCCCTGGACTTCCGCCGCTGCCTCGCCGCCGAGTTCCCCGGGGTGGAGATGCAGGTGGACTCACGTACGGGTATCGACTACCGGCTCAGCCGGAAGTGGCAGGCGGGGGAGCGCAAGGACCGCCCCAATCCTCTCACCGACTGGCTGCGGGAACTGGGCGTATGGGGTAGGCACGCCGAGGCCAAGCGGTTCCCGGCGGTCGTCTGGACCCTGACCCGAGACGCCCTCGCCTCCTTCTTGCGGGTTCTGATGAGCTGCGACGGCACGATCTACGCGCTGGCCGGGAAAGCCCGGATCGAGTTCACGGTGGCGAGCGAGGCGCTGGCCGAGGGCGTGCATCACGCGCTCGTGCGCTTTGGCATCGTGAGCAAGCTCTGGCGCAAGACGGAACGCTCCTGGCGGGTAGAGATCACCGAATCGCGCAGCGTGGCCGATTATCATACGAAGATCGGCTGGCTGGGCGAGAAGGCGGGGCGGGCCGTTCCGGTCAGTGCCGGAACGCGTTCCAACGTGGGGCACCCCCCCACCGGGGCCTGGGCGCACGTGCGCCGGGCGGCGACGGAGCGCGGTCTCAGCCTGTCTGCCCTCGCCCGCGCGGCGGGGGAGAAAACGCAATCCGGCTTCAACGCGCACACCGGGCGCAGCCTCCCCCAAACCCGCGCCGCCCGTTACGCCGCCGTCCTCGCCGACCCGCACCTCTCGCTGCTGGGGAGCGACGAGCTGTACTGGGACGACATCGCCTCCATCGAGGATGTGGGCGAGCGGCAGGTGTACGACCTGACGGTGCCGGGCGACGCCAACTTCATCGCCGCCGACCTCTGCCTGCACAACACGGCCTTCGCCCTCTCCATCGCCCAGAACGTCGCCCTGCGCGGCGAGAAGACGGTGGCGGTCTTCAGCCTGGAGATGCCCAGCGTGCAGCTCGCCCTGCGGATGCTGTGCAGCGAGGCGCGGGTGGACATGAACCGCATCCGCAGCGGGCAGCTCAACGAGCGCGACTTCGAGAGGTTGGCCCACGCGGCGGGCCGCCTCGCCGAGGCCCCGATGGTGATCGACGACGAGCCGGACCTCACGCTCAACGGTCTGCGCAGCAAGCTCCGCCGCATCGCCGCGCAGCACGGGCAACTCGGGCTCGTCGTGATCGATTACCTGCAACTCATGTCGGGCGGCAAGAACAACGGCGGGAGCGACAACAGGCAACAGGAGATCAGCACGATCTCACGTGGGTTGAAGGGACTGGCGCGTGAGCTGGAAGTGCCGATCATGGTTCTCAGTCAACTGAGCCGCGCGGTGGAGCAGAGACCGAATCACAGGCCGATGCTGTCTGACCTACGTGAGTCGGGCGCGATTGAACAGGACGCAGATATCGTCATGTTTATCTACAGAGACGAGTATTACAACAAAGAAACCGATCAACAGGGCATCGCGGAAATCATCATCGGCAAGCAGCGCAACGGGCCCGTCGGCACGGTGAAGTTGCAGTTTCACTCGGCCCACGTCCGGTTCAACGACCTCGCGCCGGAGGGCGTCTGATGACGGACGACGTGAAGGCCCTCCCGAATGGCGCCGGGGGGCAGCGGCGGCGCAGGCGCAGGCGCAACACGCGGCCAGGGGCGGTGCCGGGCCCCGGGCAGGTGTCCTCCGCCACGACCGTGCCCGTGCCCGCCGCGCCGCAAAAGCGCGGGCAGAAGCGGTCCCTCGCCGAGCCGCGCATCGGGGTGGGCTGCATCGTGCTGCGCGGCGAAGAGATTTTGCTCGTGCGCGAGCGCGGGCGCTGGTCGCTGCCCAAGGGCGGGCTGGAGGCGGGCGAACTCGTGCAGGAGGGGGCGCGGCGCGAGACCTACGAGGAGACCGGGCTCGTGGTCGAGCTGCGCGACCTCGCCTTCATCGTCGAGTTCCAGGCGCAGACGTGGGGCCACCACCTCCAGTTCTTCTACACCGGGCGGGAAGTCGGCGGCACCCTGGCTCCCCGCGACCCCGACCGCGACGTGCAGGAGGCCCGCTTCGTGCCCATCCGGCAGTTGCGCGAGTTCATCCGCTTCCGCCCCCGCCTCGTCGCGCTGGAGACGTGGCTGCGCGAGCGGCGGCCCCGGCACTTCGTCTTCAACCTCGACAAGGAGCCCGCCATGCTCCGCAAACGCCGCCGGGTCGGCGTGAGCCCCGCCCTGCCCGAGGTGCCCGACGACGGGAGCGAGGAACCCGACCTGTAGACCGGAAACGGGGGCGACTCACCCCCTGCCACCCCTCCCGAGACAACGCCGGCCCCCGAAATTGTCGGCCTGGAGGGGATCTCGCCGTTTCACAATTCCCCTTTCTGCTATGATCAGAATATGAAACGTCCGTTACGTCTCCAAGAGGATCTTCAGCCTGCCAGCGGACGCGGCTACATGCACGTCTGCCCGTTGTGCGGCCAGCCCCTTTCCCTTCACGACACCCGCGACGGGGACCAGGCGTACTGGTGTGTGCCCTGCGGCAAGGGGCACCGGGCGGGAGAGCTGCCGCTGGGTGCGCTGCGCCCCCTGCCGCACGCGGGCTGACCGATCTGCCCGGCGGGGTTGGGGCGCTATGCTGGGCGAGATGACTGCTCCCCCTCTTCCCCCTGGTGCCGGGCACGTGCTGGACGGACAGGTGATCGCCGTGACGAGTGCCGACCAGGGCTACGGGCGGGCGATCAGCGCGGCGCTGGCGCGGGCGGGGGCGAGCGTGGTGCTCGTCGGGGGCAACAGCGAGACGCTCGCTGCCGCCGCGAGCACCCTGGAACTCGCGGGCGGGACCGCCGTGCCCATCAAGGCGGACGTGGGCGTGCCCCTCGACTGGCTGAGCGCGCAGACCCGCATCCTGGAGATTTTCGGGGCGCTGCACGGCATCGTGCACCTCGCCGACAAGCGGGCGCACACCAACTTCACGCTGCTCAGCGAGGCCGAGTGGATGGAACTTTTCAACTGCAACGTGAAGAGCAGCGTCGGCATCGCGCAGATCGTCCGCCGCCGCCTCAGCGGCACGTGGCTGACCATCGTCGGCCCGCACCTCGACGAGCGCGGATTGCAGGTCTACCCCCAGCGCGGCGCGATCCGGGGCCTGGTCGAGCACGCCCACGACGAGGAATTGCGGATCAACCTCGTGCTGCCGGGGCGGGCGAGCACGGGGGAGGAGGCGCTCGACAGGCCGCTGGCCGACGCCGTGCTCGCCCTCGCCACCCCGGCCCTGCTGCACCTGCGCGGCACCGTTCTGGAGGTGCCTCTCCCTCCGGCGCCGAGGGTGCGCCCCCCCGACCCCGCCCTGCTGCTGTGAGGTGGGTGCAGTGAGGTGCCCCTACTGCTCGGCGCCCGACTCCAAGGTGGTCAACTCGCGCCCCAGCGACGACGGGGCGAGCATCCGCCGCCGCCGCGAGTGCCTGCGCTGCGCCCGGAGATTCACCACCTACGAGCGGGCCCAGCTCGAACCCCTGATGGTCGTCAAGCGCGGCGGCCAGCGCGAAGCCTTCAACCCCGACAAGCTGCTGCGCGGCCTGACCCTCGCCACCGAGAAGCGCCCGGTGCCCGCCGAGTTGCTGCGCGCCTTTGCCTACGGTTTCGAGGACGAGGTGCAGGTTCCCGAGATTGAGAGCGGCGAGATCGGCAAGCGCGCGATGAGCTTCCTGCGTCCCCTCGACGACGTGGCCTACATCCGCTTCGCCAGCGTGTACCGCGACTTCGACAGCCTGGAGCGGTTCATCGAGGAGATTCGCGGGCTCAAGGACGGGGACGGGAAGTAGGGGAGCTTTCAGCCACCAGCCCGCGCCAGAAGAGCAGCACGACGAGCACGATGCCCAGCCCCGTCACGATGCCCACCGGCAGGTTCGCCGTCGTCAGCACGTCGCGCAGGAACAGCACGAGACCCGCGCCGGTGCGTCACACTGCCGTGACCGTCCGGGAGGACTCGGGCCGCTCACACCCTCCCGACCCCCAGTTCCGTCACCAGGAAGCCGACTCGCAGGTCGTGCCCCTCGGCGGGCAGGTCGGGAACGATGAGGGCCTCCGGGATGACGCCGACCGTCAACCCGGCGAAACCTGGGAGCAGCCGGTCGTAAAAGCCGCCCCCGTAGCCCAGCCGCACGCCGGAGCGGTCGAATGCCAGGCCGGGGAGGAGGACCGCCTCCACCGCCGTGAGGGGCACGCGCGGCGCCCCTGCTGGGGGTTGAAGGGCGCCGAAGCGGCTCGGCTCGGTTGCCGTCTCCCAGGGGTGGAGCGTCAGGTGCGGCCCGGGCCGGAAGCGGGCGCGGGTGGTGAGCAACTCGAACTCCCGCGCGAGGGCGTCCACGTCCGGCTCACCCGGGAGGGCGCGGTAGGCCAGCACACATCGCACCTTCCGGGAGTGAAGGAAAGCGGCGAGGTGGGCCGTGATCTGGGCCGAATGGTCCGGCAACCCCGCCCGCACCCCGCGCGCCCAGATCCGCCACTCGGCCTTGGGAGCCTCCGGCGCGGGACGTGTGAGCATCAATTCTCCCCGCCTACCCGACCTCCTTCGGTCCCTTCAATCCGCTGCGCCCCTCCCGCCCCTGCAACACGGCGCCCACGTCGGCGGGACTCACCCCGACCTCCGCCATCACGAAGAGGGTGTGGAAGAGCAGGTCGGCGACCTCGGTGGCGAGTTCGGCCCGGTCCCCGTTCTTCGCCGCGAGCAGCACCTCGCCCGACTCCTCGGCGACCTTTTTCAGCACACGGTCAAGGCCCCCCGCGTGCAGCCGCGCGACGTAGCTGTTCTCGGGCAGGGTGGCGAGGCGCCCGGTGATCGTCGCGTAGACCCGCTCCAGGGTGCCGTCGAGCCCCGTCGTCGCCCCTTCCTCCCCCAGCAACGTCCGGTGGAAGCAGGAATACTCCCCGGTGTGGCAGGCGGGGCCGGTCTGCTCGACCCGGTAGAGCACGCTGTCCCCGTCGCAGTCGAGGGCGACCGAGACGACCCGCTGGGTGTGGCCGCTCGTCGCTCCCTTGACCCACTGCTCGCCGCGCGAACGGCTGTGGTAGGTCGCCTCGCGCGTCTGGAGCGTCCGCTCCACCGCCGCCCGGTCGGCGTACGCCTGCATCAGCACCGCGCCCGTCCGCGCGTCCTGGGTGACGACCGGGATCAGGCCGTCCGCGCCGAACCGCAGGTCGCCCAGACTCGGGGCCGTCACCGCTCCCTCCAGTCGGGGCGCACGGGCAGCCCCTCCCGCCCCAGGAAGGTCTTCACCTCGGGCACCGTCAGCTCCCCGAAGTGGAAGACGCTCGCCGCCAGCGCCGCGTCCGCGTGGCCGCCCGACTCGCCGCCGAGAAGCACGTCCCGGAAGTCCTCCAACTTCCCGGCGCCGCCCGAGGCGATCACGGGGAGGTCCACCGCCAGGGCGACCGCGCGGGTCGCCTCCAGGTCGAAGCCCGCCCGGGTGCCGTCGGCGTCCATCACGTTCAGGCAGATTTCGCCCGCGCCCAACGCCTGCCCCCGCTCGGCCCACTCCAGAAGGTCGAGGCCGGTGTCCACCCGCCCGCCGCCGACGTGGACCGTCCAGCCCTCCCCGCCCGGTCGCCGCTTGGCGTCGATGCTGAGCACGACGCACTGGGCGCCGAAGTGGTCCGAAGCCTCGCGGATCACCTCGGGGCGCCGCACCGCGCCGCTGTTCACGCTGATCTTGTCGGCCCCGGCGAGGAGGAGCTGGCGGAAGTCGGAGACGGCATTCACCCCGCCGCCCACCGTCAGCGGCATCATGACCTGCTCGGCGACGCGGGCGGCCACGTCCAGCATCAGGGAGCGGCCCTCATGGGTGGCGGTGATGTCGTAGAAGACCAGCTCGTCGGCCTGCTGCGCCTCGTAGGCCCGGGCGAGCGCGAGGGGGTCCCCGGCGTCGCGGTGGTTCTCGAAAAACCGGACGTTCTTGACCACCCGCCCGTTTTGCACGTCCAGGCAGGGGATGATGCGCTTCGTGAGCATAGGGGTCAGTCTACGCGCGCGGCCCGCACGGTTCCCGGCCTGGCCCTCAGCCGTGTAGACGAATGGGGCCTGGTCCGTCTTGTCTCCCCCGGTCACCTTGATAGAATCTTCATGCTTGGACCCTTTAAGCTGAGATCGCAAGGGGGAGTGACCCGTGGAACGCCGACGCATCCTGCTCGTAGACGACAACCCGCATGACGTGGAACTCGCCCTGAATGCCTTTCAGGAGGGCGGCGACGAGCATGAGGTTCATGTGGCGGGCAGTGGTCCGGAGGCGCTCGCCGCGCTGCGCTGCACGAAGCGGCTGCCCGATCTGATCCTGCTCGACCTGAAGATGCCCCAGATGGACGGCCTGGCGGTGCTCGACGCCATCCGCGGAGAGGCGGCGACCCGCGACATTCCCGTGGTCATGCTCACCACCAGCGGCGAGGACCGCGACATCCAGGCGAGCTACGCCCACGGCGCGAGTGCGTACGTGGTCAAGCCGCTCGACTTCGGGCAGTTTCAGGAAGCGGTGCAGACGATCACCGACTTCTGGGCGCGGCTCAACCGCCACCCCCGCTTCGGCTGAGCAGGCCCCGGCTGGGCTTGAGGGCCCGTTCATCCCCGCGCCCCTCGCGCCGCATTAGGCTGCCCCCATGCGCGTATGGATCGGCTGCGGCGGCTACAGCAACGACGAGTGGGCGGCTCCCGGCCTGATCTACGAGGGCGTCAAGAAAGACGCCTACCTGGAGACCTACGCCCGGCACTTCGACGCGGTGGAACTCAATTCCTCGTTCTACGCGATTCCCGGCCTCAAGGCCTTCGAGGGTATGGCCCGCAAGAGCGCCGGGCGCACCCGCTTCACCGTCAAGGTCAACAAGGTCTTCACCCACGACCGCGCCCCCACCGACGCCGACTTCGACCGGATGCTCCAGAGCCCTGAGCCGCTGCGGGAGGCCGGTTTGAAAGGCCCCTACCTCGCCCAGTTCCCGTACTCCTTCCACCGCACGGGCGACAACCGCAAATACCTTCTGGGCCTCGCCGAGCGCTTCGCCGGGCACGAACTCGCCGTCGAACTGAGGCACGCCAGTTGGGACAAACCCGAGGTGCGGGAGGGCATGGCCGAGTACGGCCTGATCTGGGTCAGCCCCGACTACCCGGTGGTGGGCGGGATGCCCGAGCCCCAGGTCCACGTCACGACCGACGTGGGGTATCTCCGGCTCCACGGGCGCAACAAGGGCAGTTGGTGGGAGGGCGGAAGCGCCGCCGAGCGGCACGACTACCTTTACAACCGCGCCGAGATGGACGAGTGGGCGGAGAAGATCGCGCTCGTGGCCGACGACCTCAGCGAGCTGTACATCTTCTTCCAGAACACGACGAAGGGCCACGCGCTGAAGAACATCCCCATGCTGCGGGACGCCCTGAACGCCCGCGGCGTTCCGGTGAAGACACCCGACCCGGCGGACGACGGTCGGCTGGTGTGAGGGGAGTTGTGCTTGGACCGTAAGGGCCAACGTCCATGCTCGTAAACCGACAGCACACCCTTGCTCGTCTCGCGCATCTGGTGGACGCGCCTCCCGATTCCGCGCAGGTAAAGCGGTTTTACAACGAGTGGAACGCCCTGTGGTCTGCTGTGCATCAGCTCGCAGAGTTGCAGGATGGTGACCTCCTGCCTCTCCTGCGGCGTGCCCTCCGGCACCCTGACCCGTTCATCCGTGAGGGTGCGTTGGAGCTGGCAGGATTTCACTACGACTTGACGGACGATGCCGAACTGCTCGGGCACCTTCGCCTCATGCTGCATTCGGATGCCAGCGAGGATGTCAGGCTGGCCGCCGCCAGCGTCCTTGGGGTGCAGGCCAATGCCTGGGATGAGGCTCTTGTTTGGGCGCTGACGAACGATCCCGACGAGGATGTTCGCCGGGCTGCCTTCGCGGGACTCCTGCGGCTGCTGAGGTTAGGACCCGGCCCGGAGGAGCGTTGGCTGAGGGAAGTCGAGGCCGGACGACTTGGGCTTACTCTTGACGCTCTCCGGGCCATAGCCGCTCGGTACGACCTCTGATCATCCTGCGCAGGCCCCGTCCAACCCCCGCCCCTCATGCTTCCGGTGGACGACGGGTGATTGATCTGACCGTCAACAGTCACTCCCGATGGTCAAGGCGGTAAAACGCGTGGGGAACGCCCCGCCACTCCCGCTCCTCCGTCGGCGTGAAGCCCACCTTCTCCAGCACCCGGCGGCTGGCCCCGTTCTCCACATGGGCGAAGGCGATCAGGTCGCGGCTCAGCGAAGGGTCGGGGTGGGCGAAGTGCCACTCCACCAGGGCGCGGGCGAGTTCGGTCGCCAGCCCCTGCCCCCAGCACTCCGGCGCGAGGAGGTACCCCAGTTCGCGGTGGGTGCCCCCATCGGCGAGGCCGAAGCCGCCGCGTCCGACCGTCTGGCCGTCGCGGCCTTGCACGCGCCACTTGGTCCAGCCCCGCTCGTCCTGCTCCCGCAGGAAGTCGCCCAGCCGCTCCCGTGCCTGCTCGCGCGTGTACGGCCCGCTGATGAAGTAGCGCATGGTGAGCGGGTCGGCGTGCAGGCGGTGGAACTCGTCGAGGTCGGCCTCTTCCCAGAGGGTGACGGTGAGGCGCGGGGTGGTCAGGATGGTGGAACGCACGGCCCCAGGGTAGAGGCTCGTTGCCCTGGCCCCATGTTAACCCCCGTCCAACCCCCGCGCCTCATTCTTCCGGCGGATGACGTGCCCTCCCACCCCGCCTACCCTGGGCCGTGAGATGTCTGCTCCCGCCCGCCTCCCTTCCACCGTGACCCGTGCTCCCGGCGGTCACATGAAAGGCCGGTAGAGTAGACCCTATGCGGTTTTTCACTGGCCTCGGCGTCCTGCTCCTGCTCGGAACGGCGGGCGCGGGCGGCCTGTGGTGGATGTGGGGGCGCGACCTCCCGAGCGTGGGCGACCTCGACGTGCTGGAGTTCAGCGGCCAGACCCGCGTGTACGACCGCACGGGTAAGCTCGTCGGGACGCTGACGCCGACGCTCGGCAGCGGCGAGAGCGTGAACCGCCACCTGCTGCAACTCGGCGAGATCAGCCCTCCGCTTCAGAAAGCCATCGTGACGAGCGAGGACCGCCGCTTCTTCGAGCACCACGGAGTCGATTACATCGGCATCGCGCGCGGGCTGCTCAAGGGCCTGCTCAAGAACGACCTGGAGGGCGGCTCCTCCATTACCCAGCAGGTCATCAAGAACACGCTGCTCGCCGACCTGAAGAGTGCGCGCACGCCCGAGCGCAAGTTCAAGGAAGCCGTCCTGGCCTACCAACTGGAGCGCAGCTTCACGAAGGGGCAGATTCTCAATGCGTACCTCAACGTCATCTACTGGGGCGACGGGGGCCGCAGCGACATCGTGGGGGCCGAGACCGCCGCGCGGGCGTATTTCCGGAAGAGTGCCGCCGAGCTCAACCTCGCCGAGAGTGTCTACCTCACGACCCTGGTGCCCGCGCCCAACAAGCGGTACAAGGACTTCAAGGCGTACCGGCCCCTGATGCGCGACCTCCTCGACCGGATGGTGGAGGACGGGCGGGTGACCCGGGGGCAGGCCAACGTCGCGTGGCGCACGCCGATCTACCCGGCGGGCTGGCGCATCGGCTGGAACAGCGACGGTACCGTGCGCTCCGCCGTGCTGGAGCGGCCCGGGAGGTTGCAGGAGAACATGCCCCGGCCCCCCGTGCAGTCGGCCTTCCACTACCTCCAGGCCGTCGAGCGCGAACTCATCCCCCTGATCGGGCGCAAGGCGCTGTACGGCGGCGGCAAGGTCTTCACCGGGATGGACCTCCAGGCCCAGCAAAGCGCCGAGCGGGCCAGCCTGAACGCGCGGCTGCCGGAAGGGGCGACCCTGGGCATCGCGCTCGTGAACCCTTTGAGCGGGGAGGCGCTGGCTCTCGTCGGGCAAAAGCTCACGGGCGGGCGCCCGGGCGACTGGAACAACGCCACCCAGGCGCGGCGGCAGGTCGGCTCCTCGATCAAGCCGCTGCTCTACACCCTCGCGCTGGAAAAGGGCTGGAAGCAGAGCGACGTGGTGCTCGATTCTCCCATCGCGGGCGACTACCAGCCGCAGAACTACGACGGGCGCTGGACGGGCCGCTACGTGACGATGCGCTACGCCCTCGACCACAGCCTCAACCTCCCCACCGTCCGCATCGCGCAGGAGATCGGGCTGAACACCTTCGAGGCCAAGTTGCGCGACCTGGGCCTCACTCCTCCCGCGAACGCCGGATTGCCCCTGAGCATCGGGACGCTGGAGGCGAGCCCCCTTCAGATGGCCGCCGCGTACGCCTCTTTTGCCAACGGGGGCCTGTACTACGCGCCCTCCCTGGTGCGGCGGGTGGAGGACGGGCGCGGCCAATTGCTCTACACCCGCCCTGCCCCCCAGGCCAAGCGGGTGTGGGACGCGCGGACGGCGTGGCTGGGGCTCGACATGATCCGCGGCGTGGTGAACGACCTCACCGAGGATCAGGGCGGGCTCGCCACCCGCGCGCAGATTCCCGGCTGGGACGTGGGCGGCAAGACGGGCACCACGAACGACGTGAAGGACCTGTGGTTCGCGGGGGTCACGCCCCTGGTCTCGGGTGCCGTCTGGGTCGGCAAGCAAGCGGGCGGGCCGCTCCCGAACTGGGCCTACAGCGGCGAGATTCCCACGCCCGTGTGGCAGCAGGCGGTCTCGGGCGCGCTCGCCGGGCGGTCCCGGCAGGCTTTCCGCGAGCCCGGCGGCGTCACCTCCCGGGTGGTGCGTCAGGTCGAGATGGCCTTCCGCGAGGAGGAGGCTGATGCCGAACAGGTCGCCCACGACGGCAGCCGTCAGGAGAGCGGGGGAGGCTTTTTCGGCAGGCGCAACCGTGCCCCCGCCCCGGTCCCTCAGCCCGAGCCCCAGCCCGAGATTGTGACCGAGCCGCCCGTGGTCGAGGCGCCCGTCGAACCCGTTCCACAGGAGGAGGTGCCTGTCAGCGAGCCTCCCGCCGACGAGAGCTTCACCGGGGACCCGGGCAGTTTCGACAGCGGTCCCCCGGCGGACGTGCCCTTCCCCGAGGAACCCGAGAACCCGCGCGTCGAGCAGAGGCTTCCCGAGTCTGATTTCACCGAGGCTCCCGAAGCCCTGCCCACCGAGCCCGAGCCCGAGCCGCTGCCTGAGGGCCTTCCCGGCGAGGAAGGCATCACCGAAGACTCCTCCCCGCCGCCCGACAGTTTCTTCCAGAACGGCGAGGACGGAAGCGGCGGCCAGGACGCCCCACCCGCGTACTGACCCCCGGCCCCCGGCTAGCCGAAGACCCGCGCCGGGTTGCCCACCGTCATCTGCTCGATCTGTGCCCGCGTGACGCCCCGGCGCTCCAGCTCGGGCAGGATGTCGTCGAAGAGGTGCAGCGGGTGCCAGTCCTTGATCGCGGGCAGTAGCGCTTCCGGCATGGGCAGGGGGCGGCCCAGCCACTGCCAGATGCTGTCGTGCGAGAGCAGAATCCGGTCGGCGTGCCCGTCGCCGAGCAGGGCTTCGAGTACCCTCAGCCGGTCGCTGTCGAGCGGCATCCCCACGATGCCCTGGAGGCCGATGCGGTCGAAGGCGATGCTGACCCCGTGCCGCAGCGTCTCGCGGTGGTAGCTGGGGTCGGTGTTGCCGTCCATGTGGCCGATCATGATGCGGCTGGGGTCGGCGCCCTCGCCCACGAGCAGTTCCGCCTGCTGCGGCCCCTGCGTGCCCTCCTGCGTGTGGGTGATGATGGGCACGCCCGTCTCGCGCTGCACGCGGGCCGCCGCCTGGAAGAAGACCCGCTCGTAGGGCGTGATCTCGTCCCGGCTGCTCGCCAGCTTGAGGACGCCCGCCCGGATGCCCGTGCCGCCGATGCCCTCGGTGACCTCCCGGAGCATCATGTCGTAGACCTCCTCCACCCCCGCGCCCAGCGAGAAGCGGAACTTGAAGTAGGTCGTGCCGCCCTCGCCCTCGTAGTAGTAGCCGCTGGAGCAGAGGATGTTCAGGCCGGACCTCTCGCTCACCTCGCGCAGGAACAGGGGGTCGCGCCCGCACTCGTTCGGGGTGGCGTCCACGACGGTTTTCACGCCCCGCGCCTTGACCGCCTCGGCCATCTGGAGGCACTGGGTCAGCACGGCCTCCCGGTCGAAGCCCCCGAGGGTCACGTCTCCCTGATAGCCGGGGTAGCCGAAGATCACGTGTTCGTGGGGCAGGGTCAGGCCGAGTTGATCGGCCTCGACGGGTCCGGTGACGGTCTGTGCGCTCATGGGGACTCCTGGGAGAAAGGGGAGAGGGCTGGACGGTCGTTCGCCGCCCGGGTCTGGCTTGTGGAGTGGGGCTCATCTTAACGGCTCGTCCGGGGTCGTCAAGCCGCACGGTTGAGCCGCTCCCAGGTGGGTGTTAGGCTGCCCGGGCTTTTCAAGGACGATCTGGCCGGGAACTTTCCTCGGCCTGGAGGTGACGCATGACCGTGACCGAGCACGAGACGATCTTCACCATCGAGGCCACCCCCGTGAAATTCGGGGCGGGCGCCGCGCACGACGCCGGGTGGGAACTCGCGCGCCTGGGCGTGCGCCGCGCCTTTGTGGTCGTGGACCCGGGGGTGCGGGAGGTGGCCGCACCCATCCTGGAGAGCCTGCGTGCGTCCGGTGCCGATCTCATCGAGTGGGACGACGTGGAGACCGAGCCGAGCCTGGACGCGTTGAATCGGGCGGTGACGGCAGCACGGGAGGCCAACCCGGACGGGTTCGTCGCCATCGGTGGGGGAAGCGCCATCGACACGGCGAAGGTCGCCAACCTCCTGACCACGCACGGCGGCGAGATCATGGATTACGTGAACCCGCCCGTGGGTGGGGGAAAGAAGCCGCCCTCGCCCCTGCGGCCCCTCCTCGCCATCCCGACGACCGCGGGCTCGGGGTCCGAGGCGACGACGGTGGCGATCCTCGACCTGCCGGAATTAGGAATCAAGACGGGCATCAGCCACCGCACCCTGCGCCCCACCCAGGCCATCGTGGACCCGGAGCTGACCCGCTCGGCGCCGGGGGCCGTGATCGCCTCGGCGGGGCTGGACGTGGTGTGCCACGCCGCCGAGAGCTTCCTGGGCCGCCCGTACACCAGCCGCCCCCGGCCCGCGACGCCCGACGACCGACCGCCCTACCAGGGGAGCAACCCGGTCGCCGACCTCTGGTCCGCGCAGGCGATCCGCTACGGGGGCGAGTATTTACGCCGTGCCGTCCACGACGGAGACGACGTGGAGGCGCGCGGCTTCATGATGCTCAGCGCGACGATGGCGGGGGTGGGCTTCGGCTCGGCGGGCGTCCACATCCCGCACGCCTGCGCCTATCCCCTGGCGGGCCTCAAACACGTCTACCGTCACCCCGGCTACCCCGGCGGGAAGGTCTTCGTGCCCCACGGCTTCTCCGTGATCGTGACCGCCCCCGCCGCCTTCCGCTTCACCTTCGACGCCGACCCGGAAAAGCATGTGCGGGCCGCGAGTCTCCTGACGGGCGAGGCGTACAGCCCGGACGACCGCGAGGCGTTGCCGGGCGCCCTGACTGCCCTGATGCGCGACGTGGGGGCGCCGAGCGGCGTGCGCGAACTCGGGTACGACGAGGCGGACATCCCCGCGCTCGTGGACGGGGCCCTCAAGCAACAACGCCTCCTCGCCGTCGCGCCGAAGCAGCCGACCGGGGACGATCTGGCGCAGATTTTCCGCGACTCGATGGCGAACTGGTAGACCCGGCTACGCGCCGTCCAGCGGGATCAGCGTGACCGTCCCCGTCCCCGCCGCGCCGTCGATGGTCAGCACCTCCAGGCGGCAGGGGAGGTCGTCGCGGCCATGCTCGCGGGTGAGGTAGGTCAGGGCGGCGCGGTGCATCAGGGCGAGCTTGCGCGGCGTGACACTCTCGGCGGCGCCCCCGAAGCGGGCGTTCTTCCGCTGCCGAACCTCGGTGAAGATGAGCGTCCCGCCCTCGCGGGTGATCAGGTCGATCTCGCCCCCCGGGAGGCGGTAGTTGCGCGCCACCACCTCACGCCCCAGGGCTTGCAGGTGGGCGGCGGCCCGGTCCTCGGCCTCCGCCCCCTTCAAGCCAGCCACTCGCGCCAGCGGGTGAAGTCGGGGACGGTCAGGACCGCACCCGCCGCGAGCAGGGAGGCGGGAGGTGCGGTCGTCGTCAGCGCCACGACCGTGCACCCCGCACCCGCCGCACTCTTCACCCCGTTCACCGCGTCCTCGTGGGCGAGGCAGGCGCCGGGGTCGAGGCCGAGGAGCGCGGCGCCCCGCTCGAAAGGCTCGGGGTGGGGCTTGCCGCGCGTGACGTGTTCGCCCAGCACGCGCGGCCCGAAGCGGTGCCCGAGCCCCAGCGCCTCCATGCCGAACTCGACGTTCACGGCGTCCGCGCTCGTGACCAGGGCGAAGGGGACGCCGCGCTCCTCCAGCGCGTCCAGGTACTCGCTCAGGCCCGCGACCTCGCGCAGGTGTCCACGCGCCAGATCGCGGTACCGGGTCTCCTTGGCGACGTGGAAGCGCCTCGCCAGGTCCTCGTCGGGTATCTTCCCGGTCAGGCGCTCGATGATCTCGGGGTTGCGCCCACCGTCCACCTTGGTGTCGAGGTCGTGGGCGGTGAGTGTGAGGCCGAGCAGCTCGGCGGCGACCTCCTGCCACGCCTGACGGTGCCAGGGGTTGTTGCTCGTGAGCACGCCGTCCATGTCGAAGAGGACACCTGCCGGGCGGGTGGGGAGGGGCAGGCTCACCCCTCTCCCGGCCCGTGCCCGAGGTCGGCGAGCAGGTCGCGGTAGAGCCGGGCGGCCTCGCGGCGCACATCGTCGAGGCCCGCGCCCTCGCCCGCGAGTTCGAGGGCCACCTCCAGCGCCTCGGCGAGGACGGGGGCGTAGATCGGCCACGCGCCGCCCGGTTCGGCACTCTCCCTCCCGGCGTCGAGGGCCGCGAGGGCCGCTTCCGCCGCCGCGCGTTCGGCGTCGCGTTTGGAGCGGCCCTCGCCCTCGCCGAGCACCCGCCCGGAGACGCTCACGGTCGCGTGGAAGGTGCGCTCGTGCGCCGGGCCCTCGGCGGTCGCGTCGAAGGTCGGTGTGCCCAGGCCGAGTGATACCAGCCGCGCGATCAGGTCTCCCTTGGGATTGATGGCCGTCATGCTCGCCAGCGTAGCGTGCGCCGGGCCTCCCTGCGCCCCGGGCCTCACGTCCAGCCCACCCGGTTCTTTCCCGAATCGGCAGGGGGTATGCTCGCCCACCGGAGGCCCCATGACCCAGACCGCCGACCCCGCCCCGCCCTCCGGTCCCCTCCGTCCTGAGCGCCGCCTCGTGCTGGGCCTCCAGCATTCCATCGCCATGTTCGGCGCCACCGTCCTCGTGCCCATCCTCGTCGGCCTCTCGCCCAGCGTGGCCCTCTTCGGCGCGGGGGTCGCCACCCTGCTCTTCCACCTCCTCACGGGCGGGCGGGTGCCCATCTTCCTGGGGTCGAGCTTCGCCTTTATCGCGCCCACCACCCTCGTCGTCAAGGAACTCGGGCCGGGTCCGGCGGCGGGCGGATTGATCGCCGCCGGGGCGATGTACCTGCTCTTCAGCGGGCTGGTGCGGGTGTTCGGCACCGACCGCCTCCTGCGCGTGTTTCCGCCTGTCGTCACCGGGCCCGTCATCATCGTGATCGGGCTGGGGCTGTCGAACGTGGCGGTGAGTCAGGCGAAGACGAACTGGTGGCTGGCCCTCGCCACCCTGCTCGCCGCCGTGGTCGCCAGCGTGTTCGGGCGCGGTCTTTTCCGCATGATCCCCATTCTGATCGGGGTGGTCGTCGGCTACGTCGTCGCGCTGCTGACGGGGGCGGTGGACGCCAGAGCCTTGCAGGCCGTCGCCGCCGCGCCCCTGCTGGGGCTGCCGGACTTCCACGCGCCGACCCTCGACTGGCGGGCGGTCGCCATCATCGCGCCCGTCGCCGTCGTGACCTTCATCGAGCATGTGGGCGACGTGATCGTGAACGGGCGGGTGGTCGGGCAAAACTTCCTGCGAAACCCGGGGCTGAGCCGCACCCTCTTCGCGGACGGCATCGCCAACATGAGCAGCGCGGCCCTCGGCGGCCCGGCGGCGACCACCTACGCCGAGAACACGGGCGTGCTGGCCCTCACCCGGGTGTACGACCCCGCCGTCTTGCGGATCGGGGCCGTCTTCGCCGTCCTCTTCGGCTGCTCTCCCAAGCTGGCCGCCGTGCTGCGCAGTCTCCCGCCGGGGGTGCTGGGCGGCGTGTCCATCCTCCTCTTCGGGATGATCGCCTCGGTGGGCATCCGCACGCTGGCCGAGGCGAAGATCGACTTCGCCCACTCGCGCAACCTGATCGTGGTCAGCCTCATCCTGGTGCTGGGGCTGGGCGGGGCGGCCTTTCCGGTCGCCGTGGGCGGAACGACGCTCACCCTCTCGGGCATGGCGCTCGCCGCCGTCGTCGGGATCGTCGCCAACCTCGTGCTCCCGGCGCAGCGGCGCGAGGTGGACGGGGCGGAGGAGGGGGAGCGGGTCTTGCACTGAGGTGGGGGAGAGGTGGGCGAAGACGGCTCCCTGGGCGCTCACGCACCTCGAAAGGCTTGGTCAAACCCGCCTCCTGTCCGCACTCGCGCAGCGGCGCGGCGACCTGGAGCGGACGACGAACGGGCGTCGGGGAGGGACGTGACTCCCCAGGCGAGGCGGGGCACCCCGGCGTCAGTCTCCTCCGGTGCCGCGCCCACCCGGCCCTCCGCGGCCTCTGTTGCGGAGATTGTCACAGCCCCATCACGGGCGCCCGGTTAAAGTCGTCCAGGCTCAGAAACAAGTGCAAGGCTCCACGCTCATCGCGTGGGAGAGGGGACGTGTCATGTCAAAACGTTGGATGCTGGTGGGTCTGGCCGCCGTGCTGGCGGCGTGTGGTGCCCAGAACGGTGGACCCGTGACCGGAGAGAGTGCGCCCGCGAGCCTCACCGCCCAGTCGGTGCTGAGCTGGCAGGCCCTGCGGCAGGGGGACTCGGGCCGCGACGTGGTGACCCTGCAATACCTGCTGCGGCACGCGGGGCAGAGCCTGAGCGTGGACGGGAGCTTCGGCCCCGGCACGGATACCGCCGTTCGCAACTTCCAGCGGGCCAGCGGGCTAGCCATAGACGGGATCGTGGGCGGCAACACCTGGGAACGGTTGATCGTCACGGTGCGGCAGGGCGACAGCAACAACGCCGTGCGGGCCGTGCAGGACCAGCTTCGCAGCGGCTACGGGTACGGTGGCGTCACGGTGGACGGCGTGTTCGGCAGCGGCACGACGACCGCCGTGCGTGACTTCCAGAGTAAGCGCGGCCTCAGCGCGGACGGGGTGGTGGGCCTGAACACCTGGCACGCCCTCGTGACGGGCAGCAGCACGGGCGGGAACACGACGGCTGCCGGGCTCGCCTCGCAGATTCTGGGGAATGGCCGGATCACGCTGGGCACGAGCAGCAGCACGACCGGGGGCAGCCCCCGGCAGAACATGGTGGACACCGCGAACGGCCTCCCAGCCAAGCGGGGTTGCGCGAGCAACGCGAACTGTGGCCTGACCGTGTACCTCAAGCGCTCGATGCTCCAGGGGATGCTGAACCTGGCGAACGCCGGGAACTCGTTCTACATCACGTCGGTCGCGGGCGGCGTCCACTCGACGTACTCCGACCACTACGCGGGGCTGGCCCTCGACATCGGCATCTGGAACGGCGTGAGCCTCTCCTCGCCGAACAGCGCCCACACCGCCGCGCGCAACGCCTGCATCGCGGCGGGGTCCGACCCCTCCCAGACCTTCAACGCGTACAACGACCCGACCGGCGGCCACAACAACCACGTCCACTGCGCCTGGAACTAGGGAAAGGCGGGCGGGGCCGGGCAGAAGGCTCCGCCCGTTTTCTTCGGGGAGACGAGATGAACACACCCACGAACCGCCGCGAGGTGCTGCGGTGGGGCGCGGCCCTGGCGGGCGGTCTGCTCCTCGCCGGGTGCGGCCTGAACAAGGGCGCCCTGCTCGACCCGCCGCCCCCCGCCAACACCCTGGACACGCTCGCCGTCGCCGCCCCGCCCGTGGCGAGCACGGCCACCTGGAAGGCGCAGCCCCCGAGGGAGGCGATCACCCTGCTGGGCACCCGCCCCACCCGCGTGATCGTGCACCACACGGCGAGCGCCAACGTGACCGACACCTCCCAGGAACACGCCTACGCCCTGGCGCGTTCCATCCAGCAGAGCCACTTCGACCGGGGCTGGATCGACTCGGGTCAGCACTTCACGATCAGCCGGGGCGGGTCCGTCGTGGAGGGCCGTCACCGCAGCCTGGAGGCGGCCCAGGGCGGCACCGGGCACGTGCGCGGCGCCCACTGCGAGGGCTTCAACGACGTGTCGGTGGGTATCGAGAACGAGGGCACCTACACGAGCGCCACGCCTCCGGCGGCCCAGTACGACGCCCTGGTGCGGCTGTGCGCGTGGCTGTGCGGGCAGTACGGCATCCCGGCCACCGAGCTGTACGGCCACCGCGACTTCGTGAACACCACCTGCCCGGGCGACGCGCTCTACGCGAAACTTCCGGGGCTGCGCCGGGACGTGGCCGCGCGGCTCGGCGTCACGGTCCGGGTCTGGCCCACCACCCGGGGCGGGCAGAGCGGCGAGCGGGTCAGGAGCGTGCAGTCCCTGCTGCGTGCCCGTGGGCAGAACGTGACGGCGGACGGCGCCTACGGGAGCGCCACCGGGACGGCGGTGAGCGCCTTCCAGTCCTCGGCGGGCCTCACACCCGACGGCGTGGTGGGGTCGGCCACCTGGGAGCGGCTGATCCTCACCGTCCGGCGCGGGGACAGTGGTGAGGCGGTCCGGGCCGTGCAGGGCCAGCTCGCGGCGCGGGGCTACGGGGTGACGGTGGACGGCCTCTTCGGCGCCGGGACGGAGAGTGCCGTGAAAGCCTTCCAGTCGAGCCGTGGGCTGACGGCGGACGGGGTGGTCGGCCCGAATACCTGGCTCGCCCTGGTCGAGTGAGGCCGGGGGCGTAGGGGAGCTGACGCCCCTGCCCTCGGCTTTTTCCCCTGGTTCGCCGGAAGGCTCCGGTCTGCCCACACCGTCGCCTTTCCGATCCGTCGGGGCGAGACGGCCCCTCACTGGAGGAAGGCGTTCTTCAGCCCGATGCTTTCCGGTTCCGCGCAAGGTGTTCCAGCAGCACCCGAACGTCCGGCCAGAGGTACACCGTCTCCCGCACCACCCAACCGTCTATGTCCTGCTCCAGCGTGGCGACCTCCTGCCCGCCCAGCGCCGTGTACCACGCGCGGACGGGGTTCCCCTCCAACGTGGAAAGCCCAACGCTGCGCGCTCCCCGCTCCCACAACGCCTCCACGGCGGAGCGAAGCAGGGCCGCGCCGTAGCCCTGCCCCCGTTCCTCGGGCAGGACGTGCAGCGCCAGCACCGCCCCCTCTGCCCCGTGGTAGGGGTGCCGCCGGGCGAGGACGTACCCCACCACGTCCCCCTGCGCCCTGGCGACGAGCAGCGCGTCCTCCGGGTGCCGGTTCGGCCACTCCAGCCAGTCCCCCGTCTGCTCCTCCTCGGTCACGCCGTCCCAGAAGCCGGGGGGGAAGTGGTGGGCGTAGGCAGTGCGGTAATTCGTCACCTGGACGTGGGCGAGCGTGGGGGCGTCGGCGGGCGTGGCCGGGCGGATGGAGGGGGTGGGCATGTGCCGCCAGTGTGAGGAGTCCGGCGCTCCCGCCGCATCTGCCGGGTGGCGGACCCGCCCTACCGCCGTCCCTTCCGCCTGACCTTCTGCCCCGGCACCGTCGCCTGCTTGAACTCCTTGCCCTGGAGCCGCGCCTCGATGGCGCGAATCTGGTCACGTAAGCTCGCCGCCCGCTCGAAGTCGAGGTCCTCGGACGCCTGCCACATGTCGAGTTCGAGGTCGGTGAGCTGCGCGGTCAGGGCGCCCACGTCGTCGCCGACGCTTTCGGAACTGATCTCGTCGGGTGTCTCCTCACCGCGAATGACGTTGCGGACTCCCTTGACGACCGTGGTGGGCGTGATGCCGTGCTCCTCGTTGTACGCGATCTGCTTCTCGCGGCGGCGGGCCGTCTCGTCCATCGCGCTCCGCATCGCGGGCGTGATCTCGTCGGCGTACAGGATGACCTCGCCGTTCAGGTTGCGGGCGGCGCGTCCGATGGTCTGGATGAGCGCACGCTCGCTTCTCAGGAACCCCGGCTTGTCCGCATCGAGGATGGCGACGAGCGACACCTCCGGCAGGTCCAGCCCCTCGCGCAGGAGGTTGATGCCCACCAGCACGTCGTAGTGCCCGAGTCGAAGGTCGCGGATGATGACCTGCCGCTCCACCGAGTCGATGTCCGAATGCATGTAGCGGGTCCGGACTCCCTTTTCGAGCATGTACTCGGTGAGGTCCTCGGCCATCCGCTTGGTCAGGGTGGTGACGAGGGTGCGCTCGCCCTTTGCCGCCCTCGCGCGCACCCGGCCCAGCAGGTCCTCGATCTGGCCCTTGATCGGGCTGACGGTGACGGGCGGGTCCACCAGCCCGGTCGGGCGGATGATCTGGTCGGCCACGCCGTCGCTGACCTCACGCTCGAAGGGGCCGGGGGTGGCGGAGACGAAGACGGTCTGCCCGGTCTTCTCCAGGAACTCCTGGAAGTTCAGCGGACGGTTGTCCATCGCCGACGGCAGGCGGAAGCCGTAGTCCACGAGCGTCTGTTTGCGGGCCCGGTCGCCGTTCGCCATCCCGCCGATCTGCGGCACGGTGACGTGCGACTCGTCGATGAAGGTCACGAAGTCGTCCGGGAAGTAGTCGAGCATGGTGTACGGCGTCGCGCCCGGTACCCGTCCGTCGATGTGCCGCGAGTAGTTCTCAATGCCCGAGCAGTAGCCCAGCACCTTGAGCATCTCCAGGTCGTAAAGGGTGCGCTCCTTGATGCGCTGGGCTTCGAGCAGCTTGCCCACCGACTTGAAGTAGTCGAGCCGCTCGTCGAGTTCCTGCTGGATGGTCACGATAGCCCGCTCGATGTTGCCCGCGCTGGAGACGTAGTGCTTGGCCGGGTAGACGATGGTGGCGTCGAGGTCGCCGAGCTTGTCGCCCGTCACCGGGTGGACGACCTGGATGCGGTCCACGTCGTCGCCCCACAGCTCGATCCTCAGCGGCTGCTCGTCGTAGCTCGGCCAGACCTCCACGGTGTCGCCCTTGGCGCGGAAGCGGCCCGGCGCCATCTCCAGGTCGTTGCGCTCGTACTGCATGGTGACGAGGCGGCCCAGGATCTCGTCGCGGCTGACTTTCTCGCCCACCTTCAGGATCAGGTTCAGCGCCCGGTACTCGGCGGGGTCACCCAGGCCGTAGATGCATGACACCGACGCGACGACGATGGTGTCCCGCCGGGTGAGGAGGCTGCGGGTCGTCGAGTGCCTGAGCCGCTCGATCTCCTGGTTGATGGAGGCGTCCTTCTCGATGAAGAGGTCCTTGCCGGGGACGTACGCCTCGGGCTGGTAGTAGTCGTAGTAGGAGATGAAGAACTCGACCGCCGCGTCGGGGAAGAACTCACGGAACTCGGCGGCGAGCTGGGCGGTCAGGATTTTGTTGGGCGCCATGATCAGCGCGGGGCGGCCCGTCTCCTCGATGACCTTCGCCATCGAGTAGGTCTTGCCCGTGCCCGTGGCACCCAGCAGGGTCTGGAAACGCAGGCCCGACTCCAGGCCGTCCACCAGACTGCGAATGGCGGTCGGCTGGTCTCCCGAGGGTGTAAAGTCGGACTTTACCCGTAGCATCCTTCTATTTTACGCTGAAAACGTAGTTGAAGGGAAGGGCGAGGAGGCGTTTCGGCGGGGTGAAGGAGGGGCGGAGGGGAGGCCGGATAACGGAGATCAGCCCAGTCGCCGCAACACGGCTCGGACTTCGGCATCGCTGTGCAGCACGTTCACCCTCAGTCCCGGCACCGTCCGCAGTTGCGTAAGCTGCCAGTCGGCCTGGGGTTGAAACTGCCAGATGTCCAGCAGGAGGGCGCGGGAGGGCCACTTCGCGGGGTGGTCGCCGTGTGGGTGCCGTCCCAGCGCCTCTCGCCAGAAGGCCCGCCACAGACACACCCGGCGGGGTGGCCTCAGGAAGAACACGGTATCTGCCCGGTAAGCGCGCTCCAGCAGGGTGCTCGAAAAGTTGCCGTCGAGAATCCACGCCTCTCCCCCGAGGACCTCTGCCAAACGCCTGTGCCACATGGACGGCTCTACCCGCTTCCAGCCTGGATGCCAGTACAGTTCATCCAGATGCGTGAGCGGGAGGCCCATTCGCGCGGCCAGCCTTCGGGCGAAGGTGCTTTTGCCCGCGCCGGGGCAGCCGATGACGGGCACACGCCGCATAGGCCGCAAGGTAGGGGTCTGGGGCCACACCGCCTATAGGCCGGAAGGACTACGCCCCTCATCCCTTCCTCCCCCCTTCTCCAGCGCCTCCCGCGCCACGGTTAGGAAGGCCCTCAAGGTCGGGTCCCTCCCCGCCTCCCTTCTCCACACCGCGACGATCTCCACCACGGGCGCGTCCTCCAGCGGGCGGTAGACCACGCCGGGCAGGGCGAGGCGGCTGAAGAATTCGATGGGCAGGAAGACGCCGATCCCCGCTGCGACCAAGGAGAGCAGGGTGGGAATCTCGATGGCCTCCTGCACCACGTTGGGCGTGAAGCCCGAGGCGGCGCACCAGCGCATGACCTGATCGAAGTAGGTGGCGCGCAGGTGGCGGGGGAAGAAGACGAAGCGTTCCCCGGCGAGGTCCGCGATCTTGAGGCGGCGCTTGCGGGCCAGCGGGTGTCCAGCAGGCAGCGCGGCGACGAGGGGCTGACGCCAGAGGGGGCGCGAGTCCAGCCCAGGGTCGCGCACGGGCAGCAGCATCAGGCCGAGTTCGATCTGGCCGCCGCGCAGGGCCGCCTCCTGCTCCTGGGCGGTCAGCTCTCGGAGCTCCACGCTGACGTTCGGGTACAGCTCGCGGAAGGAACGCACGATCTCCGGCAGGCCCCCGAACGCCAGCCCGCTCACGAAGCCGACCGTCAGGTGCCCCACCTCGCCGCGCGCCGCCCGCCGCGCCCGCTCGACCGTCTGGGCCGCCTGCGCCAGCGTCTCCCGCGCGCCGATCAGGAATTCGCGCCCCGCTGGCGTCAGTTGCACCCGCCGGGTGGTCCGCAGCACCAGCGGCACGCCCACCTCGTCCTCCAGGTTGCGGATGGAGTTGGAGAGGGCCTGCTGCACCACGAAGACGCGCTCGGCGGCCCGGCCAAAATGTTCTTCCTCGGCGAGGGCGACGAAATGGCGGAGATGGCGGAGTTCCATGCGGGGTCCCTTCGGGGGCGGGTGACTGGTCGCGGGAGGATGGGCTCTCTTCCTCCACAAGCCTATCCCAAGTCGCCCGACCCACCAGCCGGAGTGGTGAATGATTGGGTTTTGCCTTGTTGGAAGGGGTGAATGCTGGGGCCTACACTACCCGCATGACAAAATTGCCGCCGCGCGCCGGCCTGTCGCCGCAGGAACGCGAACAGCTCAACACCGTGGAGACGCAGGAGTGGCTCGACTCGCTCGCGTACGTCTTCGCCCACGCGGGCGACGACCGGGCGGCGCAGCTCCTCGAAGACCTCGACCACTACGCCTACTTCCACGGGGCGCCCATACAGTTCAAGCAGAACACGCCCTACATCAACACCATCGACGCCGACGTGCAGCCCGACTACCCGGGCGACCTCGAACTCGAACGCCGCATCCGCAACGCGATCCGCTGGAACGCCGTGGCGATGGTCGTCAAGGCGAACAAGAAGTCGGATGGGATCGGCGGCCACCTCTCCACCTACGCGTCCTCCGCGGAGCTGCTGGAAGTCGGCTTCAACCACTTCTTCCGCGGGCACGGGGCGGGGGTCAGCCGCGACCTGATCTTCTTCCAGGGGCACGCCAGCCCGGGCATCTACGCGCGCTCGTTCCTGGAGGGCCGCTTCACGGAAGCGCAGCTCAACAATTTCCGCCGCGAGCTGAGCCCGAACGGCCCCGGTCTGTCGAGCTATCCCCACACCTGGCTGATGCCGCACTACTGGGAGTTCCCGACCGTCAGCATGGGGCTGGGTCCCATCCAGGCGATCTACCAGGCGCGCTTCATCAAGTACCTGGAGAACCGGGGCCTGCGCGAGAAGGGCGACGCCAAGGTCTGGGCCTTCCTGGGCGACGGCGAGATGGACGAGCCGCAGTCGGTGGGGGCGTTGCGCTTCGCCGCCTACGAGAACCTCGACAACATCGTCTTCGTCCTCAACGCCAACCTCCAGCGCCTCGACGGGCCGGTGCGGGCCAACTCGAAGGTGATTCAGGAATTCGAGGCGCTCTTCCGGGGGGCGGGCTGGAACGTCATCAAGGTCGTGTGGGATTCCAAGTGGGACGAGCTGCTCGCCAAGGATTACAACGGCGCCATCGTCAAGCGCTTCGAGGCCCTGGTGGACGGCGAATCGCAGCGGTATGCGGCCTTCGGCGGCAGGGAGTTGCGCGAGAAGTTCTTCAACACGCCCGAACTCCAGGCGCTGATCGAAGGCTGGACGGACGCGGACCTGGAGCTGCTGAACCGCGGCGGGCACGATGTCAAGAAGATTTACGCGGCGTACAAGCAGGCGACCGAGCACCGGGGCAGTCCGACCGTCATCATCGCGCGCACGGTGAAGGGCTACGGCCTCGGCGAGACGGCGCAGGCGCGCAACGTCGCCCACCAGGTCAAGAAGCTGGAGTTCGACGCCCTCAAGACCCTGCGCACCCTGCTGGAACTGCCCCTCACCGACGAGCAGGTGGAGCACCTCGACTTCTACAACCCCGGGCCCGACGCGCCCGAGGTAAAGTACATGCTCGAACGGCGGGCGGCGCTGGGCGGCTTCGTGCCCGAGCGGATCGTGGACTACCCGCATCCCACCGTGCCGACGGGTGAGTTCTACGAGGAGTTCGCCGCCGGGAGCAAGGGCCGCGCGGTGAGCACCACGATGGCCGCCGTGCAGGTGATCTCCAAGCTGCTGCGCGACAAGGGCATCGGCAAGTACATCGTGCCCATCGTGCCGGACGAGGCGCGGACCTTCGGCATGGACGCCCTCGTGCCGCGCATCGGCATCTACTCGCCGCGCGGGCAGACGTACCAGCCGGTCGATGCCGGGTCGCTGATGGCCTACAAGGAGAGCGTGGACGGGCAGATGCTCGAGGAAGGCATCACCGAGGACGGCGCGATGGCCTCGTGGATCGCCGCCGCGACGAGCTACGCGAACCACGGCATCCCGACCATCCCCTTCTACGTCTTCTACTCGATGTTCGGAATGCAGCGCATCGGCGACCTCGTGTGGGCCGCCGCCGACCAGCGGGCGCGCGGCTTCCTCTTCGGGGCGACGGCGGGCCGCACCACCCTGGCGGGTGAGGGCCTCCAGCACCAGGACGGCAACAGCCTCCTTCAGGCGTACGTGGTGCCCAACCTCAAGGTGTACGACCCCGCCTTCGCCTACGAACTCGCGGTGATCGTCGAGCGCGGCATCCAGCGGATGTACGTGGACGGGATCGACGAGTTCTACTACGTCACCATCGACAACGAGAACGAGGTCCAGCCCGCCATGCCGGAGGACGGGCGCAGCCACGAGGAGATTCGTGACGGGATCGTCCGGGGCATGTACCGCTTCCAGACGAGCGGGAACAAGAAGGCCAAGCTCAGGGCCCAGATTCTCGCCAGCGGCCCGGCGATGGGTGCGGCGCTGGAGGCCGTGCAGAAGCTCGAGGCCTACGGGGTCGCCGCCGACGTGTGGTCGGTGACGAGCTACAAGGAACTCCACCAGGAGGCCCTGGCCGTGCAGCGCCACAACATGCTGCACCCGACCGAGAAGCCGGGGGTCAGCTACGTCGCCTCGCAACTGAGCAAGGAGAACGCGCCCGGCGTCCTGATCTCGGTGAGCGACTACGTGAAGCTGGGCGCCGACGGCCTGAACGGGCACCTCGACCGCAAGCTGTGGACGCTGGGCACCGACGGCTTCGGTCGCTCGGAAGCCCGCGAGGAGTTGCGCGACTTTTTCGAGGTGGACGCGCGGCACGTCGTCCTCGCCACCCTGTACGCCCTTCAGCAGGGCGGGCAGGTGAAAGGCGAGGTCGTTCAGAAGGCGATCACCGAGCTGGGCATCGACCCCGAGCGGATGAACCCGGCGGTGCGTTAAGGGTTGGGAAACCACCCGGGCCCCGGAGCTGTGGACAAGATGGGGGCCGAGCGGCCTCCACAGGCTCCCGGCCCGGGGCTCTTTCCCCGTTCGCCTTCTCAATTTTCAAGGAGCGTCCAGCATGGCGACCGAAGTCAAACTCCCCGACGTGGGAGACAACATCGAGCAGGGCACCGTCGTCACCGTGCTCGTCAACCCCGGCGACACGGTTCAGGAAGGCCAGGCCATCATCGAGATCGAGACCGACAAGGCCGTCGTTGAGGTTCCGGCGAGCCAGGGCGGCACGGTCGAGAGGGTCGGCGTGAAGGTCGGCGACACCGTGCCGGTCGGCGGCACGATCCTCACGCTGGCCGGGGGTGACGCCGCTCCCGCCGCGAGCGCCCCGTCGGCCCCCGCCGCCGAGCCCGAGGCTCCCACGGTGGCCTCCGACCCCGGCACCGCGAACCGCGTCGCGCAGGCCCAGGTGGACGCGCAAAAGGAGCAGGCCGGGCAGCCGACCGGGAGCACGGGCGGTGGAGGGGGCGGTGCCCAGGTCACCCTCCCCGACGTGGGAGACAACATCGAGCAGGGCACGGTCGTCACGGTCCTCGTCAAGGTGGGCGACACGATCCGAGAAGGCCAGGCCGTCATCGAGATCGAGACGGACAAGGCGGTCGTCGAGGTGCCCGCCAGCGCCGCCGGGACGGTGGAGGACGTGCGGGTGAAGGTGGGAGACAGCCTGAGCGTCGGCGGAGTCATCCTGACGCTGGCGGGGGGAGGCACACCCGCTGCCTCCCCCCGGCCAGCGCCCTCTCAACCCGCCCCCTCTCAACCCGCCCCCGGGGGGGACAGCACCGCCCAGATGAGCGACTCGCCCGGCGTGGTCGGCCCCTCCGCCGAGCCCGAGAGCTCCGCCGTGGCCGCCGACCCGAACACCGCGAACCGGGTCGCGCAGGCGCAGGTGGAGGCGCAAAAGGAGCAGGCCGCCACCCCCGGCCCGACCGTCGCCACCACCTCGCCCACCCCGCCCACCTTCGACGGGCGCCCGGTGCTGCCCGCCTCGCCGAGCGTGCGGCGCCTGGCCCGTGAACTCGGGGTGGACCTGCGCGGCGTCCAGGGCACTGGAACCGCCGGACGCATCAGTGAGGAGGACGTGCGGCAGAGTGCCGAGACGGCCCGTGCTCCCGCGCCGACATCTGCCCCCCAGCCCGCCCCGGCCCAGCCTGCCCCCGCTCCGGCCCAGGCTCCCGCCGCTCCCGCTGCCGCCCCCCTCCCCAACTTCGAGCGGTGGGGCACGGTACGCCGCGAGGACATGAGCGGCATCCGCAAGGCGACGATCCGCTCCATGACCGCCTCGTGGACGACCATTCCGATGGTCACGCACTTCGACAAGGCGGACGTGACCCGGATGGAGGAGACCCGCCGTCAGTTCGGGGCGCGGGTCGAGAAGGCGGGCGGCAAGCTCACGATGACCCACATCCTGATGAAGGTCGTGGCGAACGTGCTGCGCAGGCACCCCAAGTTCAACGCCTCGCTCGACCTCGCCGCCCAGCAGGTCGTGTACAAGGACTACGTCAACATCGGCGTGGCGGTGGACACCCCCCAGGGCCTGCTCGTCCCCGTCGTCAAGGACGCCGACCGCAAGAGCATCACCGAGATCGTGCTGGAGCTGAGCGACCTCGCCGCCAAGGCCCGCGACCGCAAGCTGAGCCCGGGCGAGATGCAGGGGGCGACCTTCACCATCTCCAACCTCGGCGGGATCGGCGGCCACGCCTTCACGCCCATCGTGAACGCGCCGGAGGTCGCCATCCTCGGCGTGTCGCGCGGCGGCTTCGAGCCGGTGTGGAACAAGGAGACGGGCACCTTCGAGCCACGCAACATGCTCCCGCTCTCGCTGACGTACGACCACCGCCTCATCGACGGGGCCGACGCCGCGCGCTTCGTGCGGGCGATCTGCGAGACGCTGGAAGACCCGTTCCTGATCAGCCTGTAGCGGAAAGCGGTCGACGAAAAGCCCCCGTCCGATGTGGCGGGGGTTTGGGTTGAGACTGAGCCCTACGAGTTCTTCGGGTCGCCGTCGCCCTGCACCGCCTCCTGAACCTCGGGGCGGACGCCGGGGGGGAGGTCGGCGGGGGTGGAGCCGAGGTGGGGGGGGACCTCCTGGGCGGGGGGCGTGTAGCCGGGGTTGGGGTCGACGGCCTCCCCCCTGCGCTCGGAGACGGTGAGGAGGCTGGCGTTCACACCGAGGCCCGCGGGAACCGTGGCGTCGAGGACGGCGCTGTCGAGGCCGGTGCCCACCGTCTGCGCGCCCGCGAACTCGGGGGCCTGAAGGCGGTGTTCCATCGCGCTGGGATCGCGGGTGGCGAGGTGGTCGAACTGTCCGGTCACCTCCTTGGGATCGGGCATCTCCACGGGCTCGTACTTGCTCTCGTTGGAACTGCTCACCCGGTCCTCGGCGGGCGTGCTCGTGTAGAAGGGCTGGGAGGTGTCCTTGGGGTCGGGAGCCTGGTAGCCCGTGTGGTCGTCCGGTCGCCCCGTCAGCTCGTTGACCGGCTCCCCGGTGGGAGGGCCGGGGGGGGCGTCGATCCGCCGTCCGTCGCCGTTGTTCGTCATGGGTCCAGTGTCCCGCGTGGCAGTGAGCGTCACATTCCGGCTTTCTTCAGGGTCGTGCCCGGCCCCGCTCAGAATCGCCAGGACCCCCGCGTGCCCCTCCTCCTGGGCGAGGTCCGCCGCGCCCTGCCCGCCCTCCGTCCGCGCCCCCGGGTCCGCCCCCACCGCGAGGAGCGCCTCCACCAGCACGGCACTCCCGTTCTGCGCCGCACCGAGCAGGGGCGTGAAGCCGCCGTGCTGGGGGGCGTTCACGTCCGCTCCCGCCGCGATCAGGCGAAGGGCGAGGGCCGTGTGATCCCCCGCGACGGCGGAGTGCAGGGGCCGGGCGCCCATCGCGTTCGTGCTCGCCCGGTTCACGTCCGCGCCCCGCGCCAGCAGTTCGGCGGCGACCTCCTCCCGCCCGAAGAAGGCGGCGAGACCCAGGGGCGTGAAGCCGTCGGGGCTGCTGGCGTCCGCGAGGTCGGGCTGGGCGTCAAGGTGCTCACGCAGGGCGGAGAGTTCCCCCGTCGCGGCGGCCTCGAAGACGGTGAGGGGCACGCCCGCCTCCCGCATCCGCTCGATCAGCAGCCGGGCCAGGTCGTGCTTCCCGTAGTACGTGGCGAAGAGGACGGGGGAGACGCCCAGCGGGCTCACGGCACGCAGGAGGGTAGGGTCACGGTCCAGCAGTGCGCGGACACTTCCCTCGTCGTTCGTCTGGAGGGCGGCGAAGAGGGCCTGCTCGGAGGAGGGGGGGGTCATGGGTTCATGCTAGGGGGAGAGGACCCGGCCCCTCACCTCACCCGCACCACCATCGCGATGCCCATTCCGCCCCCGATGCACAGGCTGGCGACGCCCGTCTCCTTGCCCTCCCGCCGCAGGGTGTGGATCAGGGTGGTCAGCACCCGCGCCCCCGACGCGCCGATGGGGTGGCCCAGCGCAATCGCCCCGCCCGTCAGGTTCACCCGCTCCGGGTCCACCCCCAGGTCCCGGATCACGGCGAGACTCTGCGACGCGAAGGCCTCGTTGAGTTCGAGGAGGTCCACGTCCGAGAGCGTCATCCCCGCCTTCTCCAGGGCGATGGGAACGGCTCGGGCCGGGCCGATCCCCATGATCGCCGGATCAACGCCGATGGCCGCGTAGCTGACGATCTTGGCCAGCACCGGCAGCCCGTTCGCCCCCGCGTACTCGTCGGTCGTCACGGTCAGCATCGCCGCTCCGTCGTTCAGGCCGCTCGCGTTCCCGGCGGTCACCGTGCCGTCCTTCTTGAAGGCGGACCTGAGCCCCGCGAGGGCCTCCAGGGTGGTGGCGCGCGGGTACTCGTCGGTGTCGAAGAGGGTGGGTCCCTTCTTGCCCGGCACCTCCACCGGCACGGTCTCTGCCCGGAAATGGCCCTGCTCGATGGCGTGGGCGGCGCGGTGCTGGGTGTCCAGCGCGAAGGCGTCCTGCTCCTCGCGGGTGAGGTTCCACCTCTGGGCGATGTTCTCGGCGGTGACGCCCATGTGCACGTCGTGGAAGGCGTCGGTCAGGCCTTCGGAGAGCATGGAATCGACGAGCTGAGCGTGCCCCAGCCGGTGGCCCTGCCGGGACCGGGGGAGGAGGTGGGGAGAGCGGCTCATGCTCTCGGTGCCGCCCGCGAGATAGAGCTTTCCGTCGCCCGAGCGGAGACCCTGCACGGCGCTGATCACTGCTTGGAGACCGGAGCCGCAGACGCGGTTCACCGTCAGCCCGGGGACGTGCTCGGGCAAGCCCGCCTTCACGGCGACCTGCCGGGCCACGTTCATGCCCTGCCCGGCCTGCAACACGTTGCCGACGATCACGTCCGCCACGTCGTCGCTGTTGACACCCTCCAGCACCGCCCTCGCCACCGTCACGCCGAGGTCGGCGGCGGGAACGTCGGCGAGAGAGCCCAGAAAGCTTCCTATCGGCGTGCGTCTGGCCGCCGTGATCACGATGTTGGTCATGCGCGCAGTCTAGCGAGTGGGCGTCACGGCGCCCGACCGGCCCGTAACGCCATGGTAATGGGGCGGCGGGAGCATCGTTGCGGGAGGACTTCGCCCCGACAAGGAGAACGCCATGACCACGACATCGATCCGAACCGTCCATGAACCCTGGCTCTCCCGCCTGCTCTTCGCCGACACGCGCCTCGCCCCCCTCTGGGCCGCCCTGCGCATCTACGTGGGGTGGCAGTGGCTGGAGGCGGGCTGGCACAAGGTCACCGACCCCGCCTGGGTGGGGTCCGGGGCCGGGACCGCCGTCGGCGGCTTCCTGCGCGGCGCCCTGGAGCGGGCGGGCGGGGAGCGGCCCTCGGTCTCGGGGTGGTACGCGTGGTTCATCGAGAACGTCGCGCTGCCGAACGCCACGCTCTTCTCGTACCTCGTGGCGTTCGGGGAAGTCGCGGTCGGCATCGCCCTGGTCCTGGGCCTGCTCACGGGCATCGCCGCCTTCTTCGGCGGGCTGATGAACGCGAACTTCCTGCTCGCGGGCACCCTCTCGAGTAACCCCCTCCTGTTCATCCTGGCGACGTGGCTGGTCCTCGGGTGGCGGGTGGCGGGGTGGTGGGGCCTCGACCGCTGGGTGCTGCCGCGCCTGGGGGTGGTCAGCTCGCCCGCCCCGGCGACCCGTCCCGCCGGGGGGAAGGCGGCGGGCCCCTCCTGACCGGCGGCGCTAGGCTCGGCCTATGGCCCGGCCCACCCCCGAGACGCGCGCCGCGTACCCCCACCCCCACCCCACCCCCACCCGCTGGGCGGACAACGACGTGTACGGCCACGTCAACAACGTCACCTACTACGCCTACTTCGACACCGCCGTGAACACCTACCTCGCCTCCCGTGGAGCGCTCGACCTTCGTGAGGGTGAGGTGATCGGCCTCGTCGTCGAGACGGGCTGCGCCTTCTTCGCCCCCGCCGCCTTTCCCGAGACGCTGAGCGTGGGCGTGCGGGTGGCGCACCTGGGCCGCAGCAGCGTCCGCTACGAACTCGCCGTCTTCCGGGAGGGGGAGGACGCCGCCTGCGCCCAGGGCCACTTCGTCCACGTCTACGTGAGCCGGGAGACCCGCCGCCCGACCGAGCTTCCCGACGTCTTCCGCGCCGCGCTGGAGGACCTGCGGGTGGGGTAGGACGGCCTCCCCGCCCGCCAGACCAGCCACATCAGCAGCGGTTGGAGGGGCAGCCGGGCCCACAGCGCCCACTCGGGCAGAGGCCGGAAACGTTCCGCGTTCCACGCCATCCCCACGTTTGCCGGAAAAACGGCGACGAGGAGCGCGAGCAGGCCGAGGCGGGCGCCGGGCCGGGTGGCCGGGTGCAGCAATCCCAGCCCGCCCGCGATCTCCGCCGCGCCGCTGACGAGGGTGGCCGTGCGGGCGGGCATCGGCACCCACGGCGGCACGATCCGGTCGAAGGGTTTGGGCCTCAGAAAGTGCAGCACCCCCGCGCCCACGAACAGGGCAGCGAGGGCGAGGAGGCCGGGGGTGGGGGAACGCCCCGCCTCCGGTCTGGGGTCCATGACAGGAGGCCGGACCCCTGGCCCGGCCCCCGAACGTCCCTTCACCTCAGCCCTGTTTGCTCGCGGGAACGCTGCGGGCCTCCTCCACGTCCTTTTTCTCCTTGCGCCCGTCGTGCTCGGTGTTGCGGGCGCCTCCCGCCTCGCGGTCGTTGGCCCCCTTGAAGGAGGGCTTGCCGCCCTTCTCGCGCTCGTGGACCTCCTGCTCATTGCGGCTGTACTCGCCGGGCTGGCTGGTGTGACCGCTGTTCTTGTCGTCCTTGTCTGGCATGGGGGTAGCCTGCCACGGCCATAGCCTCAGCCGGACGAGAGCCAGCCCAGGGGACGTTAAGGGACGGGGCGGCTCACAGGCGCGGCAGGGTCACGCCGGTCTGCTTCTGGTACTTGCCGCCCCGGTCCCCGTACGTGACCTCGGGCCGCTCGCCCTCGAAGAACAGGAGCTGCACGCAGCCCTCGAAGGCGTACATCTTGGCGGGCAGGGGCGTCGTGTTGGAGAACTCCAGCGTGACGTGGCCCTCCCAGCCGGGCTCGAGCGGGGTCACGTTGGCGACGATGCCTACACGCGCGTACGTGCTCTTGCCCAGCGCCACCACCATGACGTTTTCGGGGATCCGCATGTACTCCACGCTGCGGGCCAGGATGAAGCTATTGGGCGGGATGATGATCTGCGGGGCCTGGATGTCGATAAAAGCCCGCTCGTCAAACGCCTTGGGGTCCACGATGGTGTTGCCGTGCGCGTTTGTGAACACCTTCCACTCGTCGGCGCAGCGCAGGTCGTAGCCGAAGCTGCTCAGGCCGTAGCTGATGACGTGCCCGTTTTCCGCCGTGCGCACCAGACGGTCCTCGAAGGGCTCGATCATGCCCGCGCGGGCGAGGTCGCGGATGCGCCAGTCGGGGAGGATGCTCATGGGCCGCATGGTAGCGGGCGCGGAGGCGCTAGCCTGCACGCGTGAGGGTGGCAGTCATCGGCGACGTGCACGGCAACGCCTTCGCGCTGGGGGCCGTGCTCCGCGAGGTGGGGGAAGCGGCTCCCGATCTCGTCGTCAACCTCGGCGATCAGGTCGAGGGCTCGGCGGACCCCGCGCGGGCGGCGCTCATGCAGGCCGACCTCGCCGCGGCGGGGGCGCTGGAGGTGCGCGGCAACAACGAGGAGAAGCTGTGGCCGGGCGGGCGCCGCTCCCCGCTGAGCCGGCTGTACGGGGAGTGGCTGGAGGCGCACGTGGACGCGGTGGCGCTCGCCCGGCTGGCCGCCCTGCCCCTGAGCGCACGGGCCCTGGACGGCGCCCTCTTCGCCTGCCACGGCACGCCGCAGAGCCCCTGGGACAGCCTGCTGTGGGTGTGGCAGCCGCAGGAGGCGGGCGGGGGCTTCTACCGCGCCCGCGACCCCCGCGAGTTGCGCGCCCTCGTGGAGCCGCTGGGAGCCGAGGTCGTGCTGTGCGGGCACACCCACCGCCCCGGGGCGACCCGGGTGGGCGACACCCTCGTCGTGAATGCGGGCGCCGTGAGCGATCAGGTGGACGGGGACCCCCGCGCCCGCTGGACGCTGCTCGACCTCCGCCGGAGCGGGTGGACGGTCGAGTTCCGGGCCACCCCGTACGACGTGGAGGCCGCCGTCCGCTGGTCTTGTGCCCACACACCGTTCGGGGACGGTCAGGCGGCGCTCCTGCGTTCGGGAACGTTCGACGTGCGGGAGGGGTGACGGGGCCAGACCCAGGGTACGCTGCTCCCATGCGCGGGATGGCGGGAGTGGTCGTGGGGCTGGCGCTCGGCTCGTCCGCCCTGGCCCAGGGGGCGGGGAGCGCGTGTCGGGAGCAGCCGGGCGTCCCGGCGTGGGCGGGCCCCGGCGTCTTCCGGGGAACCCTCGGCGGCCAGCCCGTCGCCCTGAGGCTCGGTCCAGGGGGCGACGGGCGGGAGGCGCGGTACTTCTACGAACGCCGGGGTGTGAACATCGCCCTGGTGCCGACCCGGTGGCGGGAGACCCTGCTCCTGCGGGAGGAGGTCTGGACGCTCTCGGGCACGAAGGTCACCGGCTGCCTGCGTCTGGAGCGGGACGGAAAGGGGCTGCGGGGCGACTGGACCGGCCCGGACGGGGTGAGGACCCTGCCCGTCGCCCTCGCCCCCCTCGACGTGACGCGCCTGCCCCTCAACCTCCCCGCTTCCCCTGGCCTGCGAAAGGTGCGAGGTTCCGACCCGCTCGCCTTTCTCAAGCTCAACCGGGCGTGGGTGGGGGAGGCGGGGGGCTCACGCGTCCGGGAGCCGTTGAGCGGGCTGCGCTATCCGCGTGTGGTGGGCGGACCTGCCGCGCTCAACGCCGCCCTTCAGGACCGCCAGCTCGAACACGCCGCGAACGCCCTCGACTGCCGGGCGGGGCTGGCCGGGGCGGGGGAGGACGCCTACGAGCTGAGCGCGCGGGTCACCTTCCGCAGCCCCCACCTTCTGAGCGTGTTCGAGAGTGCCGGTTCCTTCTGCGGCGGCGCGCACCCCGACCATTTCGACGTGGGCCTGATCCTCGACCGCGCCACGGGCCGCCCCGTGCCCGTCACGGCGATCTGGCCGGGCCTGACGCCCGCACGCCTCGCCGCTCTGTACCTCGCACGCAGCGGTGCGGACGCCGAGTGCCGGGAGGTGCTGACGGGCCCCGACCTCACCCTCGCCGCCCACCTCACCCCGGGGGGACTGGCGCTGACGCCCACCAGCCTGCCGCACGTCGTGACGGCGTGCGCCGAGACAGTCACGGTTCCCTCCCCGGCGCTGCGTGCCGAGGCAGACCCGCGAGGCCTGTACTTCCGGGACCTCTACCCCCGCTGAGCCCAAAAAAGCGCCCCAGGTCCCCCCGGAGCGCCTGCCTGGACCCTCGCTTCAACCCTTGAGCTTGCGGGTGATCTCGACCTGGCGGCGGGCCTGGTGGCGGATGGAGGCCTTGTCCTCCTCGCTCAGCGGCTGGCCGCCCGCCGTGACGCTCGCGCCGTAGGGGTTGCCGCCCGAGGCGAAGATGGCGGGGTCGGTGTAGCCGGGGGGCACGATGATCGCGCCCCAGTGCGCCGCCATCACGTAGAGGGTCTGGAGGGTGGTCTCCTGCCCGCCGTTGGGGTTTTGCGCGCTCGTCATGCAACTGAAGGTCTTGTCGGCGAGCGCCCCCGACGCCCACAGCCCGCCCAGCGTGTCGATGAACACCCGGAGCTGGCTCGCCGAGCCGCCCCAGCGGGTGGGCGTGCTGATCATGATGGCGTCCGTGTTCTCCATGTCGGCGGGGGTCGCCTCCGGCACGTGCGCCGTGCGCTCCTGCTGGGCCTTCCAGGCGTCCTGGGAGTTGACGACCTCCTGCGGGGCCGTCTCGCGCGCCTTGACCACGCGCACCTCCGCCCCGGCCTCGCGGGCGGCCTCGGCGGCCACCTCCGCCATCTGGTGGTTTGTCCCGTAGGTCGAGTAGTAGAGGATCGTCATGCGGACCGGAGTCGGGTTCGTCATGGTCCCACCCTAACTCCCAGCCCCAGCCTATTCAACGTTAAATGATCGGTGAATCTCCCAAGGTCGAGCTTCGAGGCGGCGAGCATGACTCCCTCAGACCCGGATGGTCACGCGCGCGCCGTCGTCTTCAAGGTGCACGGAGTCGATGAAGCGCACGACGCGCGAGGCGTAGCCCATGACGAGGGTGTGGGTCCTGGCCCCACCGCCGAAGCGCCTCACCCCGCTCAGGAGTTCGCCGTAGGTGATGCCGGTCGCGCTGAAGACGATCTGCGAGCCGGGGGCGAGGTCGTTCGTCTTGTAGACGCGCTCCTCGTCCACGCCCATCGACCGGAAACGCTCCCGCATCGCGTCGTCCTCGGCGATGAAGCGGCCCTGGATCTCCGCGCCCAGGCACTTCATCGCCGCCGCGCTGAGCACCCCCTCCGGCGCTCCCCCCGAGCCCATCAGCGCGTGGACGCCCGTGCCGCGCACGCCCACCGCGAGGCTCGCCACCACGTCGCCGTCCCCAATCAGCTTCACCCGCGCCCCTGCCGCCCGCACCCTCTGGATCAGGTCGGTGTGCCGCTCGCGGTCGAGGATGGTGACCAGCAGGTCCTCCACGTCGCGGTCGAGGCTCTGGGCGAGGACGCTGAGGTTGGCCTCGACCGGCCAGTCGAGGTTCACCCGGCCCGCGGCGGGGGGCGGCACGACGAGCTTGTCCATGTAGCAGTCGGGCGCGTGCATCAGCCCGCCGCGCTCGGACAGGGCGATGACCGCCAGGCCGTTCGGCAGCCCCTTGGCGGTGACGACCGTGCCCTCCACCGGGTCCACGGCGATGTCCACCTCGTGCTGCCCGGTGCCAAGCTGCTCGCCGATGTAGAGCATGGGCGCCTCGTCCATCTCGCCCTCGCCGATCACCACGGTGCCGCGGATGTCGAGCGAGTTGAGCAGTTCGCGCATGGCCTCGGTGCCCGCGCCGTCCACCGCGTTCTTGTCGCCCATCCCGACCCAGCGGCTCGCGGCGAGCGCGGCCCCCTCGGTCACGCGCGCGGTCTCCAGGACCAGCGCGTGTTCGAAACTCTCCGTCCTCGGTGTCGCGCCCGCCCTCTTGGTGTTCCCCGTCATGCCCGGACCGTATCACGCACCGGAAATGGACGGCGCTGGGAACGGTTCCAGCCTGTCACCCGCCGCGGGGCACCGCTCAGCGCAGCACGCCCGCCCACACCAGCACGAGCCACAGGATCACCGGAATCGCCAGCGAGCCGATGATCAACTTGAGCAGGCGCCACCAGTCGTTCAGGAATTCCCGCATGGCGTCAGGGTAACAGGGGAGGGCCGGGCCCTTCCGCGTCCGTATTCACGCTGTCTTGCCCGAAGAGGGCCCGCCCGCGCCCCGCTGCTTAAACTGCCCCCATGACCCTCAGCGACCTCGCCGGCAAGAGAGCCCCGCAAAGCCTCCTGACGAATATTCCCCGCCTGGTCGCCCGCTACTACGAGACGCGGCCCGACCCCGGAAACGCGGCGCAGCGGGTCTCCTTCGGCACGAGCGGGCACCGGGGCACCTCGTTGAACGGCACCTTCAACGAGGCGCATATCCTCGCGGTCGCCCAGGCGGTCGCCGAGCACCGGGCCTCGGCGGGGATCACCGGGCCGCTGTTCATGGGGCTGGACACCCACGCCCTCAGCGAGCCCGCGTGGATGACGGCGCTGGAGGTTCTCGTGGCGAACGGGGTGCGGGTGCGCGCCCAGCCGGGCTTCTTCACGCCGACGCCTCTGGTCAGCCACGCGATCCTCCGTCACAATCGGGATGGGCACAACCGGGCGGGGCCGGGGGGCACGGCGGACGGCATCGTGATCACCCCCAGCCACAACCCCCCGCAGGACGGCGGCTTCAAGTACAACCCCCCCAGCGGCGGCCCCGCCGACACCGACGTCACAAAGGCCGTGCAGAACCGGGCGAACGCGATCCTGGAGGGCGGGCTGAGAGAGGTCAAACGGGTGAGCCTCGACGACGCGCTGGCGGGCCTCGATCCCTTCGACTTCATCGCGCCCTACGTCTCCGAGCTCGATCAGGTCGTGGACCTCGCCATGATCCGCGAGAGCGGCGTGCGCCTCGGCGTCGATCCGCTCGGCGGGAGCAGCCTGCCCGTGTGGGAGGCGATCAAGGCCGAGCACGGGCTCAACCTCACCGTCGTGAACGAGCAGGTCGATCCCCGCTTCGCCTTCATGACCGTGGACCGCGACGGCAAGATCCGGATGGACTGCTCCAGCCCCTGGGCGATGGCGAGCCTGCTGGCGCTCAAGGACGACTACGACGTGGCCGTAGGCAACGACCCCGACGCCGACCGCCACGGCATCGTGACGCAAGGCGGGCTGATGAACCCCAACCACTACCTCGCCGTCATGATCGACTACCTCTTCCAGAACCGTCCCGGCTGGAGCCCGGACGCGGGGGTCGGCAAGACGCTCGTCTCCAGCGCCCTGATCGACCGGGTGGCGGCGGGGGTCGGGCGACGGCTGGTCGAGGTGCCCGTCGGCTTCAAATACTTCGTGGAGGGCCTCCTCACCGGCTCCCTGGGCTTCGGCGGCGAGGAGTCGGCGGGCGCGAGCTTCCTGCGCCTGAACGGCGGCGCGTGGAGCACCGACAAGGACGGCCTCATCCCCGGCCTCCTCGCCGCCGAGATCACCGCGAGGACGGGCCAGACGCCCTCTCAGCGGTTCGCCACTCTGAAGGAGAAGTACGGCTCCACCGCCTACGACCGTCAGGATGCTCCCGCCAACTCCGAGCAGAAGAGGGTGCTCGCCAACCTCCGCCCCGAGCAGGTGACGGCCTCCACCCTGGCGGGCGACCCCATCACCGCCAAACTCACCCGCGCCCCCGGCAACGGTGAGCCCATCGGCGGCCTGAAGGTGACGACCGAGCACGCCTGGTTCGCCGCTCGCCCCAGCGGCACCGAGGACGTGTACAAGATTTACGCGGAGAGCTTCAAGGGCGAAGGCCACCTGAGGCAGGTCATGGCGGAGGCGCGCGAGGTCGTCGCGGCGGCCTTCGCGGTGGGAGGAACGGCATGAGTCTCACGGAAGGTCACACGGTCATCACCCGCGAGGAGATCGCGGGGGTCGAGTTCGACTGGTTCGCCACCGACGGGCAGGGGCGCGTCGCGCAGTTCATGGCGGCGGGCGATCCCCACGTCCCGGAGGCGGTGCTCGCGTCGGAAGAACTCCTGGAGGCGGTCCACGTCTGGATCGACACCCGCCCCGAGCGCGAGGAGCCCAACGCCCCGTCGGGCGGCTTCGACGACCACCTGACGCCGCCCCAGCGCCGCGGAGCCTACGTCTACGACCATGTGCCCGGCGAGCCGCGCCTCTACCGCCTCGTCGCCGTGCCCCGCACGCCTCTCCACCTCTCCGAGATGCCCGAGCGGATGCAGGCGTATCTGGGAACGCTCACCCTCGCCCTCCCCCTCGGAACGCCCCGCCTGCGGGTCCACGAGGACGGAAGGGTGGAGGAGGGCTGACCGGCGGGTCGCCCCTCTCCGGGGGGAGCCAGAGGTCAGACGCCCTCTGACACAATCGCCGTTCTTGCGCTGCCCATGCGCGGCGGGGTATACTCCTCAGGTTGAAAACTGACCGGGACAGGGTTGCACCGGGAGGTTTTTCGGCACGCGCGCCGCTTCCCATCCCTGATGATGGCCGATGCTGACGGCCAAGGCACGGCGCGTCGATCACCTCGGGCCCCAGGTTCCACCAGACCCAGGCCCTCCAACCCGTGCCTGCCCCCAGGAGTGGGCGGGACTTCGCACAAGACTTCTCTGTCAAGACTAGGAGTGATTGCCCTGCCTACCGTTCAACAACTGCTTCGCAAGGGGCGCGCGGTCCAGCCCAAGAAGAGCAAGGTTCCGGCCCTCAAGGGGAGCCCCTTCCGCCGCGGCGTGTGCACCGTCGTGAAGACCACGACCCCCAAGAAGCCCAACTCGGCGCTGCGCAAGATCGCCCGCGTCCGGCTCTCCAGCGGCTTCGAGGTCACGGCCTACATTCCCGGCGAGGGGCACAACCTCCAGGAGCACAGCGTCGTGCTGATCCGCGGTGGCCGCGTCAAGGACCTTCCCGGCGTGCGTTACCACATCGTGCGCGGCTCGCTCGACACCCAGGGCGTGAAGGACCGCAACAAGAGCCGCAGCAAGTACGGCACAAAAAAGCCCAAGGCGGGCGCCGCTGCCGCCGCCGGCAAGAAGAAGTAAGACCCCGCCGATGCGTAGGCGGGGGAGCAACAGGCCCCCGCCGCAACGCGGAATCAGGCCGTCCCCCCGGGGGTGAGGCCCATGTACCGAGTCAGGGAATAAGGAGCAAAGCATGGCACGTCGCCGCAGAGCAGAAGTGCGCCCCATCCAGCCGGACCTGGTGTACCAGGACGTGCTGGTGAGCGCGATGATCAACCGCATCATGCGGGATGGCAAGAAGAACCTCGCCAGCCGCATCTTCTACGGGGCCTGCCGCCTCGTGCAGGAGCGCACCGGCCAGGAGCCGCTCAAGGTCTTCAAGCAGGCCTACGACAACGTGAAGCCCCGGGTCGAGGTCCGCAGCCGCCGCGTCGGTGGCTCGACCTACCAGGTGCCCGTCGAGGTGAGCGTCCGCCGCCAGCAGAGCCTGACGCTGCGCTGGATGCTCTCGGCGACCGAGGGCCGTCCCGAGCGCACCGCCATCGAGCGCCTCGCGGGCGAGATTATGGACGCCGCGCAGGGCCGGGGCGGCTCGATCAAGAAGAAAGACGACGTGGAGCGCATGGCGGAAGCCAACCGCGCCTACGCGCACTACCGCTGGTAAGGCGAGCCCACCGCTGAAGAGCGTGACCGGACAGCGGCTTTTTTGCCCGCTGTCCCGTTTCGCTGCCCGGCGAGCGCTCGACCTCACGGTGACGCGAGGGCGTCATCCACGAGAATAGGGAGTCTTATGACCACCAAAGCCCAGAGCTACCTCACCCACTTCCGCAACATCGGGATTGCCGCGCACATCGACGCGGGCAAGACCACGACCACCGAGCGCATCCTGTACTACACCGGGCGCACCCACAACATCGGCGAGGTCCACGACGGCGCCGCCACGATGGACTGGATGGAGCAGGAGCGCGAGCGCGGCATCACGATCACCGCCGCCGCCACGACCGCCAAGTGGAAGCGTTCCGGCACCGACCAGGAGTACACCGTCAACATCATCGACACGCCCGGCCACGTGGACTTCACCATCGAGGTCGAGCGGTCCATGCGCGTGCTCGACGGCGCGGTCGCGGTGTTCGACTCCTCGCAGGGCGTGGAGCCGCAAAGTGAGACGGTGTGGCGTCAGGCCGACCGCTACGGCGTGCCCCGCATCGCCTTCGCCAACAAGATGGACAAGACGGGCGCCTCGTTCGAGCTGGTGCTGAACGACATCCGCGAGAGACTGGGCGCGATTCCGGCCCCCGTGCAGTACCCGATGGGCGAGGAAAACGAGTTCAAGGGCATCATCGACATCGTTCGTCAGCGGGCGTACACGTACACGAATGACCTGGGCACCGAGATCCAGGAGCACGACGTGCCCGCCGAGTTTGCGGACAAGGTGACCGAGATGCGCGCTTCTCTCATCGAGGCCGCCGCCGAGGTGGACGAGGCCGTGATGATGAAGTACCTCGAGGGCGAAGAGCCCACCGCCCTGGAGATCGTCGCCGCGCTGCGTCAGGGCACGATCGCCCAGCGCATCTTCCCGGTGCTGTGCGGCAGCGCGCTGAAGAACAAGGGCGTGCAGCTCCTGCTCGACGCCGTGATCGACTACCTGCCCAGCCCGCTCGAGGTGCCCGCCATCCGCGGCAAGCTCGAGGACAGCGAGGATACGGTGGAGTTCCCCGCCGACCCCGAGGGCAAGCTCGCCGCGCTGGCGTTCAAGATCATGGCCGACCCCTACGTGGGCCGCCTGACCTTCGTGCGCGTCTACTCGGGCACCATGCAGTCGGGCTCCTACGTGTACAACGCCTCCAAGGACAAGCGTGACCGCGTGGGCCGGTTGCTCAAGATGCACGCCAATTCCCGCGAGGAGGTCACCGAACTCAGGGCCGGGGAACTCGGCGCCGTGATCGGCCTCAAGGACGCGGGCACCGGCAACACGTTGATCGCCGACGGCGAGGACCGCGTGCTGCTGGAGAGCATCGACGTGCCCGAGCCCGTCATCAAGCTCGCCATCGAGCCCAAGACGAAGGCCGACCAGGAGAAGATGGGCGTCGGGCTCCAGAAGCTCGCCGAGGAGGACCCGACCTTCCGCGTCGAGTCCGACCAGGAGAGCGGTCAGACCACCATTTCGGGCATGGGCGAGCTGCACCTCGAAATCCTGGTGGACCGCCTGCGGCGCGAGTACAAGGTCGAGGCGAACGTGGGCGCCCCCCAGGTGGCGTACCGCGAGACGATCACCCGGGCGGTGGACGTGGAGGGCAAGTTCGTCCGCCAGTCGGGCGGTCGCGGGCAGTTCGGCCACGTCAAGATCAAGGCCGAGCCGCTTGAGCCCGGCGCGGGCTTCGTGTTCGAGAACATCGTGGTGGGCGGCACCGTGCCCCGCGAGTTCATCGCGCCGGCGCAAAAGGGCATCGAGGAGGCCATGCAGTCGGGGCCGATGCTCGGCTTCCCGGTGGTGGACATGAAGGTCAGCCTCTACGACGGCTCGTACCACGAGGTGGACTCCAGCGAAATGGCGTTCAAGATCGCCGGTTCGATGGCCCTCAAGGAGGCCGTGCAAAAGGGCGCCCCGGCGCTGCTGGAGCCCATCATGCGCGTCGAGGTGACGGTGCCCGAGGACTACATGGGCGACATCATCGGCGACCTGAACTCCCGCCGCGGGCAGATTCAGGGCATGGAGGCGCGCGGCAACGCCCAGATCGTGCGCGCGTTCGTGCCCCTCTCCGAGATGTTCGGCTACGCGACCGACATGCGCTCCATGACGCAGGGCCGCGCCAGCTACTCGATGTTCTTCGACCATTACAGCCAGGTGCCGAACAACCTCGCCCAGCAGCTCATGAAGAAGTAAGCCCTTTCGGGGGTTCGGGGGCCGTCTCCGGTGGGGGCGGCCCCCGCTCTTTGCTCCGGCTTTTTGTCGCGCCTCGCCCGGCACGTTAGGCTGCGGGTATGACCGCACCCGTCTCCCGGCCCCAGCGCCTTTCCTTCATCACCGTGCCCCTGCTGGTTCAGCTCGTGCTCAACGGCCTGTCCCTGCTCTTTTTGCCCTTCGCGGGCGGCTTCGTGAATGAGCTGCTCGCCCAGACGGCGCGGCAGACGGGGGGGCAGGCGGTCGCGTTGCCCCCGGAGGCGGTCACGACCGTGCTGTGGGTGGCCTTCGCGCTGACGGCGGCCTTTGTGCTGCTGCTGTATTTCACGCGCCGGGCGGTGCTGGAGGGCCGCTCCTGGGGCCGGGTCGTCAGCATCGTGCTCGGGGTGCTCTTCCTGCTCAATTTCCCCTTCGGCACCATCCTGGGCATCTTCATGCTGATCGGCGCCTTCGACCGCGACGTGCAGCGGTACACGGGCCGCTAGCCGGGTGCCCGAACCTTCACACGCCGCCCTCCCCGGGCGGCGGCTTTGTTATGGTGATCCCCTCGCACAAAGAGGGGAGAGGGGGCACACATGAGACGAGGCGTGGTGTTGCTGGGGGCCGCTTTGCTGCTGGGGGGCATGGGGCAGGCGCAGACCGGATCGGCGGGGAACAAGGTGCCGTTGGCGACCGGGACGGGCGGGGCCGTGTCGACGGTGGACCTCGACGCGAGCCGGGCGGCCATGCGGATTCTGGAGTCGGGCGGCAACGCCGTGGACGCGGCGGTCGCGGCGGCGGCGACCCTGGGTGTGACCGAGCCCTTCTCCTGCGGGATCGGGGGCGGGGGTTTCATGGTGATCTACCTGGCGCGGGAGAACCGCGTCGTCACCATCGACCACCGCGAGGCGGCCCCGGCGTCGTTCACGCCGACCGTCTTCATCGAGAACGGGCAGCCCATTCCCTTTGGCGAACGGGTGACGAGCGGCCTCTCGGCGGGGGTGCCCGGCACGGTGAGGGGCTGGCAGGAGGCGCTGTCGCGCTACGGCACGCTGAGCCTGCGCCGCGTGCTCAACCCGGCCATCGTGACGGCCCGCTACGGCTTCCTGGTGGACGAGAACTACCGGGGCCAGGTGCAGGAGAACGAGGCCCGCTTCCGCGCCTTCACGAGCACTGCCGCGCTCTATCTCCCGGACGGACAGGTCCCCGCCCTCGGCAGGCGGATCAACAACCCCGACCTCGCCCGCACCTACGAGACGATTGCCCGGCAGGGGGCGGCGGGCTTTTACACGGGCGAGATCGCCCAGGCCATCGCGGCGACGGTCAACAACCCGCCCGTGGCCGAGGGCAACACCCTCAACGTCCGCAGGGGCAACATGACGACCGCCGACCTCGTCAACTACGAGGCCCGCCTCCGCCCGCCCGTGGTGAGCACCTACCGCGGCTACACGATCTACGGGATGCAGCCCCCCTCCAGCGGTGGCCTGACCATCGCCGAGGCGCTCAACATCATGGAGGGCTACGACCTCTCGGCCCTGAGCGAGACCGAGGCGTACCAGAAGTACCTCGAAGCCTCGCGCCTCGCCTTCGCCGACCGGGGAGCGTACATGGCCGACCCCGAGTACACGGACGTGCCGAGAAACGGGCTGCTCAGCCGGGAGTTCGCCGCCGAGCGCCGGGCCCTGATCGGCGCCCAGGCCGCGCCCGGCTCCGTCCCGCCCGGCGACCCCTTCAAGTTCCAGGCCGACCCCAGCGTGCCCCTGCGCCCCGCCCCCGCGGGCTTCGAGGGCAACGACACGACCCACCTCACCGTCAGCGACAGGGACGGGAATATCGTCGCCTACACCTTCACCATCGAGTCCATCGGCGGCAACGGGATGGTGGTGCCGGGCCACGGCTTCCTCCTCAACAACGAATTGACCGACTTCGACCCGGTGGCGCCCCACCCCAACGTCCCCGAGGCGGGCAAGAGGCCGCGCTCCAGCATGAGCCCCACCCTCGTCTTCCGGGAGGGCCGGCCCGTGATGGCGCTGGGCAGCCCGGGCGGCTCGACGATCATCACCACGGTGCTGCAAACCCTATTCGACGTCCTGGACCGCAAGCGGACGCTCGCGGAAGCCTTCACGGTTCCCCGCTTCTCCCAGCGCAACGCGGCGACGACCGGGGTGGACCTGGGAGGCGAGAACGCGCCGCTCGCCCAGGGTTTGGCGGCGCTGGGCTACAGGTGGGCGCCCACCCCGCAAATTGGGAGGCTGACGGCCATCGGCTTCAACGCGGACGGCACGGTGACGGCGGCGGCTGAGCCCGTGCGTGCGGGGGGTGGAAGCGCCCTGGTGCAAACGGGCCGGTAGGAAGCCCGGTACCCCGGAGGAGGGGCTGTCCGCAGGGGTGGACGGCCCCGCTTTCCCTGTGTGGTACGGTGCTGCCTCACCCGACTAGACTTGCCTTCTCCCTCCTTTTGGGCTAATCTATGCCTTCGGTGCGCTGAAAAGCGTCGGCGCAACGTGCCGTGAGGCCAGCCCTGGCAAAGGGTAGGGCCCCGGCGGGAATCAACCCAATGTGGACCCTGCCCCCGCACCCGACCAAAGGGGCGAACCGGCATGGGCCCACCGCTTGGAGGAGCAAAGAACATGGCAAAAGGAACGTTTGAGCGGACGAAGCCCCACGTGAACGTGGGGACCATCGGGCACGTCGACCACGGCAAGACCACGCTGACCGCGGCGATCACCTTCACGGCGGCAGCGGCTGATCCGACGGTCGAGAAGCTGGCCTACGACCAGATCGACAAGGCCCCCGAAGAAAAGGCCCGCGGCATCACCATCAACACCGCCCACGTCGAGTACAACACCCCCACCCGCCACTACTCCCACGTCGACT